>JBDRJI010000021.1:0-8744 GCA_043815105.1 archaeon | reverse complement strand
ATTAACTTAAAGTTATCAAATACTTTTATGCCTTCTTTCGGTAGAACACTTCCTATGATTTCGGTTTCTTTTGTATATTTATTTATACATGAGTTAATTATTTTGTCGCATGAAATCTTTGGTGCTACGCCAGATATTTTGTTCAATCTTTCTTGTGGAACTGAGTATACTACTCTTGATATCTTTGCCCAATGAATTGCTCCTGCACACATATTGCATGGCTCTGTACTTGAGTATAGGGTATATCCCTCTAAAGATAATAATTTATTTTTTTTGCAAAATTTACTAATGAGCTCAATCTCTGCATGTTTTGTTGGGTTGAATGAAGAATAACTTTTATCGTATGTCTTTGCAACAAGTTTATTATTTTTTACAAGGATGGCTCCAAATGGAAAGTTGTTTTTTGTTTTAGCGAGTTCTGCCAATTCTATAGTAATGCGAATAAATTTTTCATCTTGCTCTGATATATCCATTTTAGTATTTTAGTATCTCAGTGCTTTTAAATTCTTTCTAAATTATAGTGCTGTCGAAAAAACTAAAGGAGAATATAATACTTTTATAAATAGAAAAACTAAATTAAAAAATTATTTATTTTTATTGACCACCAGCTCCACCCTCATCACCAATATCTCCATCACTCACATCTGCAGGCTCATCTGCCGTCGTCGAACTTCCACTCGAAGAACCACTCGAAGAAGAACTTCCACTAGAATTTCCAATTGCCACTCCAGCCACGATTTCAGTTACAAGTGTCCCCGCAGTTCTCCAGCCATTTGCTTCCCACGCGTTATACATCAAATCATCTCCGCCGAATAATTTTGAAACTCCATTAACCGCGTAAGCAACCAACCCTGTAATCGGAGCAAAAACCGAACCCTCTCTCGTAAGAGTCGAAACTCCCGGCACCCACCCTTTTGTCCCGTCAGCTTTAGTATTATAAGCATGAATAATCGAAGTCGCTCCGTGTCCGAATTCTTTTAATGGTCTTGTCAAAGCGTTACCAGTATGTTTCTCAAAATAAGGTTCGGATGAATCCGCAGAAACGCTATTAAAACCTAATCCTGCAATGTGTGCTCCAAGGTCTTTATTTCTAGAATTATAATTTGTAGCTTTACCCTCTCCAAAAAAAGGAATATCAATAGAATACATTGCGCTCGCTCCATCCTTCTCGGCATTGATTCTAAACTCGTCAGCGTTGGCTTTTGAAACAGCGAAAGGAGAATAAAGCATAGCAAGAGTCGTTCCTATCACTATAGGTTTCGTTATATATTTTTTTGTAAATGATTTTGTTTTCATCTTACTAGTTATATTAATTATTTAACTATTTAAATGTTTCGGTTGTAGTGTTTTTAGAATGGTAACGGAATTGTTACGCCTGAGTGTATCGACGGTGATGGGGGTTGAGGAGAGAGCTGTGTTTTAACCAAATAAAACAGTTTATAGTTTTTCTTTTATGGAATTTCCCTTTTCTAATAACTGATACACTCTTCCTATGACGTCGTTTGGATTTAGACATTCTGCCAATCCCTGTTTTTTGAACGCCCTTAAAACCCTGCTTGTCTCTGAAAGACTCAAATTGGCCTTCTTCTTTATCTCGGTTACCGTCATGGGTTTATTCATTACGGCAATAACAATCTTCCTCTGCTTGCTCCGCATAATAAAACTATAATTTTCCCAAAATTGTTTGTTTGTCATTTTATATTGTGGATTTGATATATTTAAATATGTTATCCTTTGAATATGCTTTGTATATAATCTATATAAATGAAAAATAAGTGATGTTTCTATGGAATTTAGTGAGTGTCCCGCAAAAGAGACTGAGAATAAGATTGATGATAGTTTTTTTAACGTTGAACAATTCAAGACTATAATTTATAAATTAGTTATGGGTAAGGAGCTTGACGAGGGAGATAGGGAAATAATTGATAAGATAGTTGAGAAAAAAGATGAGGAAGTTTATGGCGACGAGAAAAAGGAATGTGCAGGTTGCGATGATCACTGTTGTTGTTGCTGAAATTTTTTGAACCAAATTCTGTTTTTGTTCCCAGTTCGTCTATAGTTTTATGAAGAAGCAGTTGATGTTATCTTTATCATATCGAGATAGGATTGTTTGTATTTCAGATCTCTCCAATAATTTACAAATGTCCAAATTGTATTTTTCGTGAGCCACATATTACCTCTTTTTGGTTTCAATCTTAAACTATGTAGATTAAACTTATTATAAAAAATAAAAAAATAAAAATAAAATCCCCTAACTTTTTAGCATCCTTACTTTCTGCTTCTAAAACAGTCAGCACAGAAAACGTCTCTTCCTTCGGTTGGCTTGAAAGGTACTTCGCATTCTTTTTTGCATCCTGAACATATTGCTTTATGCATCTCTCTTGGTGCACTACTAAAGTTATTTCTTCCGCTAAAGTTACTGTTTCTGTCGTTGTTGAATCTTCTTCTTTGTTCCATATTATTTTTACTCCTTTTAATTTATATCGTAACACCGGTAATTCCCATAATGTTCATTATTAGAGGTTTTTATTGGTTTAAAAAGTTATGTTATCGGTTATTCTAAATAAATCCCAGCTTTCCCGGGCTTGGCTTTTTTTGCTTTATTCTCGGGGTCATACTTTTTAGAATCATCAACCGCAAAAATATTCACATCTTTTCCTATCGCATCGCTAATTTTTGAAACATCAATCTTTCCAATCTCAAATGGCATTACGTAAAGATAAACGTTTTTCTTGTCTGGATATTTCTCGACAATTGGCTTTAACTCGTTGATAATCTTCTCGTTCAAGTCGGCAACCTGTTCTTTCTTTTGAATTTTCTTTTCGTCTGCTTTTGGCCATTCGCTTATAGAAATAAAATCCTTATTGCCTAATTTCTCCCAGAGTTCTTCGGTGATGTGGGGGCAAATTGGACTAAGTAATTTTAAGGAATTTTCCATGTCTTTTTTCGCTACCTCTTTTTGTTCTGCCAATAAATCAAATAACTCTTTTAGTTCAATAGTTGCTTTCCTATACTGGAAACTGCTGTAAAATTCGCTAACATCTTTAATTGTGGAATTTAATTTGGAAATAAACTCATCAGAACTTTTGCCGAATTTTATATTTTCGGAGGTATCGAATATTTTTTTAATAAATCTCAAACTTCCTCGAACTCCCTTTTCTGACCAGTCTCGGGGTTTATCTGGTGCCGCTAAGGATAGTAAAAAATATCTCGCAGTATCCATTCCATACTTGCTTGAAATTTCATCCGGGTTAATAACATTTCCCTTTGATTTGCTCATCTTATCGCCGTCGGTACCGCTAAGCATACCTTGATTGAATAGTGCTTTGAATGGTTCATCGAAGTCTAAGAATCCCAAATCTCTAAGGGCCTTCGTAAAAAATCTTGCATAAATTAAATGCATGCACGCGTGTTCCGCTCCGCCGATGTATTGGTCTACTGGTAGCCTCTTTTTAATTTTCTTTTTGTCAAAGGGTTCTTTATTATTTTTATTATCTGGATATCTCAGAAAATACCACGAGGAATCAAAAAATGTATCCATCGTTTCAGTTTCTCGTTTTCCGGCACCACCACATTCGGGACATTTAACATTAACCCATTCTTCGTTTGTCTCCAAAGGATTACCCTTGCCGAACTTAACATCGTCGGGCAAAATTACTGGCAAGTCTTTTTCAGGAACCGGAACGGCGCCACACTTCGGACAATAAATAATCGGAATCGGAGTTCCCCAATATCTCTGTCGACTAAATCCCCAATCTCTCAATTTATAATTCACAACCTTTCTTGCGACATTTTTTTCGATAAGCCAATCGGTTATTTTTTCTTTCGCTTCAATATTATTTAGGTTGTTGAATTTGTCTGAATTGATTAATTTGCCCTCATCTGTCCACGCCCTCGTATCGGTTAATTTCCCGCTAATTACCTGTTTTATTTCAATCCCATATTTCTTGGCAAACTCAAAATCCCTTTGGTCGTGAGCAGGTACCGCCATAACCATTCCGGCACCATAATCAGCGACGACAAAATTCCCGGCATAAATTGGTATACTTTCACCATTGACTGGATTTATTGCATAGCTCCCGGTAAAAATACCTTCCTTTTCTAAGCTCTCAATTTCTTTTTCAGAAACCGAACCTAAACTTTTCAAAAATTTATCGACTTTTTCTTTCTGTTCTTCCGTGACTAATTCGTTCAATCTCTGATGCTGTGCCGACACAACCATAAACGTAACTCCGAAAATTGTATCTGGTCTGGTTGTGAAAATTGGCCAGGTGGTTTTGTTGTCTATGATTTCTTCTAGGAGTTCTGAGAATTTTTCTGTTTTCATGTCGCCCATTGTGTAGTGTCCTCTTTCAGATAGTTCAATAACTTTACCACCTATAGCCTCATTAAATATCTTGACACTCTTTTTTCCATCTTCTTCCTCATCATTTGAAGTAAACATAGTAATCTTGCCAACTCTATTTTTAATTTCTTCATCAATATCATAAGTATAAAACCCATTCTTTCTATTCTTAGAATCAATTTTCCAAGGTGCGACCAAAATAAGTTTTTTTACTTTTTGTTTTGTGTCTCCAAGCCATCTAACCAAAAAGGCACATCCACAACTATGACCAATCAAAATACTATTTTCATCAATATTTAATTTTTCAAATTTCTTTTTCCAGTCATTATAATTTGCCATCCATGGTTCAGGCATCATTGGAGTTTCGACTTTAATGCCTTTATCTGAAAGCTTTTTTTTCGTCCAAGGAATCCAATGTTTATCATAAGTTCTTGTTTCGGGGCTTAATGCCTTTTCTTTATTGCTAGGACACCCATGCACAATTACAACATTAGAAATTTTATTCTCCCCCTCAACTAAAAAATCAATCTCAGTTCCGTGAGATTTCCCAATCCAGTTCCTCTGCATGGCCTTAATTTTTTCTGGCCAGTCAAGTTCCTCAAGTCCCTCAATTAATTCGTCGGCGTAGTTAGTAGTTTTCAAACACCATTCGTCTAAACGTCTAATCTCAATTTTAGACTTGCATCTTTCACAAATTCCTCCCTGTGCTTGTTCGTTTGAAATTACGGTATTACACGAGGGGCACCAATTGACCGGAGCCTTTTTCCGATAAATCAATCCGGCCTCCAAAAACTTCAAAAAGAAAAACTGGTTCCACTTATAATACTCGGGATACATCGTCGCCAAAGTTTTTGTCCAATCGTAGCTGAGTCCCAATTCTTTCATTTGTCGAACATAATTTTTCATCGCGTTTTCTGTAAATGGCCTAGGATGTTCGCCCGCCTTAATCGCTGCATTTTCCGCCGGAAGTCCAAATGCGTCAAAACCCATAGGGTATAAAACTTCGAAATTATTCATTCTTTTAAAACGAGCCAGAATATCCCCGATGCTATAATTGAGCGCGTGTCCCATATGAAGTCCCGACGATGACGGATAGGGGAACATTTCTAAAATATAATATTTCGGTTTCTTACTATTTTTATTAACCTCAAAAATTTTCCCGTCTTCCCACTTCTTCTGCCACTTCTTCTCAATCTTCGCAAAATTAAATTCTACCATATAGAGTTTAAGATACAAGCCTTTTTAATTTTAATCCTTACAAACTTTTTTAAATCGTTAAATTCTGTAACTATGTGCGTGGTTAGTTTAGTGGTAGAACGGGACGTTGCCAACGTCCAGACGGGAGTTCGATTCTCCCATCGCGCATATGTAATTTTACATCCCAACTGATAATAGTGAAGATTTTTTAGCTTTATTTTTTATATTTCATTCTCGCACCAACGCCCAACAATATAGAAGAAATAATAACTAATGCAATAAATGAAGTATCCGTGTAATTATATTTAAATGCAGTTCCTACGAGTATTGCTAATCCCATATCTCGATAAAATTCCCCAAAGATAATTCGATTAATTCCATTTCTATGATGAAAATCATAAATTATTCTAATTAAAACTAAGATGCTCACGATTAGAAGTATATAAATTTCGTTCATTTTTTCTTTCTGGATTTTTTAGTTTTATTCTCGTTGGCCATGAATTTTTCTATTGAAAACTCATATTCTACTATAGGAATGTGCCTTCCATTAATTTCTGTATATTTGCCATATCCCTTGAGCCTGTTTATAAATTTTTTATGTTTTTTTAATCGTAATAGTCCCCATGTTTGATAGCTTGTTAATTTGTGGCCAATCTTAATTGCATCCTCCGGATTAGAACAAAACATCTTTTCAAAAATACCTCCCGTATCTTCATCTATTATCTCATAGACTGCTGGGAACATCATTTTTATTTCGGTAGTTTTCATTTTTTAAACACCCCATTATATTCCCACAACCATCACGCTAAAAATCCAGCAATGGCAACAATTAATAACCTTAAGCCTGTAATTCCAAATTTGAATAAATCATATATTTCTGTAGCAAAAAAATAGCCACAGATAGCTAAAACAATATTTATTAGAATTACTTTCAGATTATTTTCTTCTTTTGTTTTTTTATATCTTTTCATTTTGTTGATAACCCTTTCTACCTTATCTTATGAAACCTAAAATTAATGGGAGAATAGTATTAAGAATGCCCATTGTAAAAAATATTGCAGCAATAATATACAAAATATGTTTTCCCGTTGATACTTTTTCTTTTTTCTTGCCTTTCTTATTCCATAAAAACCAACCATATAAAATCATGCAAGAACCTCCAGCTATCACCATAAAATAAAGAGGATTATTATCTCCAACCTCAGCACTCCCATACATATTCAGCCCCACCAACAGAATAGCCAAACCCGTCCATTCATACCACTTTAAAACCATGCAATAATCACACAATCAATCCTTAAAAATCTTTAGAAATCTCTCATCAGTCATACCCGCTCATTCCACTCATCTTCCCAGAATTTCCAATAGTTTTCCGGGCCGCAATCACGTCGTCAATCCGGAGAATCATAATCGCAACTTCTGTCGCTGAAGCAATCGCCTGCGTCTTAACTCTTAACGGTTCGATAATTCCGTTAGCTAAATTATCTTCAATCTTTCCGTTAAATAAATTCAATCCCGCATTTTTCATCCCAGCATCATGACTTGCACGAAGCTCGGTCAAAACATCAATCGGGTCCATTCCGGCATTTTCTGTTAGTGTCGTCGGGATAAACTCCAAGGCCAAAGCATATTCCTCAATTGCCAATCTTTCACGCCCTTTTAACCCAGAAGCAAACTCTTTCAATTGTTTTGACAATTCAACCTCGACCGCACCACCCCCGGCGACAACCTTAGAATCTTTTAGTGTCGCCGCAACATCGCCCAAGGCATCCAGTACCGCTCGCTCAACCTCGTCGATAACGTGCTCGGTTCCGCCCCGGATTAAAATTGTCAATGCTTTCGGGTTCCGACAACCCATCACATAAGTCATCCCTTCCTCGCCATCTTTCCGTTCCTCGACATATTCGGCATAACCCAAATCGTCGTTACTAATTTCGCTTAGTTTTGAAACAATCCGTCCGCCAGTTGCCTTCGCCAAATTCTGCATATCTGATTTCGCAACACGACGCACCGCGTAAATCCCGGCTTTCGCCAAATAATATTGAACCAACTCATCAATTCCCTTCTGTACAAAAATAACATTCGCTCCCGACTCTTTAATTTTATCAACTTTTTCCCTCAGGATAGAATCCTCTTGATTCAAAAAACTCTGCAACTGGTCAGGCGTTGAAATCGCAATTTTCGTCTCAGTCTCGGGTCCACGAATTTCCAACGCTTCTTCAATCAAAGCAATCTTCGCTTCATTAACACGCGATGGCATTTCTAAATTAATTCTTTCCTTGTCTAAAACAATTCCCTTAATCAACTCCGAATCTTCAATCGCTCGTCCTTTCTGTTTTTCTATTTTAATATCGTCCAAATTCACGCATTTATTTTCTGCAACAATCTCAACAGCCTCGACAATTATCTCCCCGAACTTTTCTTTCAAATATTCCGCGCCCTTTCCGGTCATTGCGGTTTGTGCAACTTTTATCAATTCTTCTTTGGAGCTAATTTCAATCGCCAACTCCTTCAAAATTTCCTGTGCTTTTTTTTCAGCCCACCGGTAACCTCGCGTAATAATCGTCGGATGGATTTTCATATCCAGCAATTTCTCCGCATTTTCTAAAAATTTTCCAGCCAACATAACAGCCGTTGTTGTCCCGTCGCCGACTTCTTTCTCTTGCGTTTTTGCAATCTCGACAATCATTTTCGCCGCGGGATGTTCAATTTCCATCTCTTCCAAAATCGTCACGCCGTCATTAGTCACAACAATATTTCCAACTCTGTCAACCAGCATTTTGTCCATTCCCTTAGGTCCCAGCGTTGTCTTCACGGTCTCGGCCACAACACGTGCCGCCAAAATATTATTTCGCTGGGCATCTCTCCCAATAATTCGATTTCCTTCCTCCTGCGCAATTCCTTCAACCATAATAAGAAAATCCCAAAATTCTTTATAAGGATTATTGTGATTTAGTTATGTGCCATAAATATTTAAACAAGTTCGTCCTAATATAAATATGAAAATAGGAATGAAGATCGGCGATTTGATGACAAGAGATTTTACTCATGTTAGTCCGAATATGAATCTTAGAGATTGCGCAAAAATGATGATAAAAAAACGGGTCGGAAGTTTGATTATTAAAGAGGGAGATATTCTTAAGGGAATTTTAACTGAGAAGGATATTGTTTGGGCGATTTCTAAAAAATCAAAAAAAGACTT
>JBDRJI010000020.1:0-2183 GCA_043815105.1 archaeon | reverse complement strand
CTCTCTACGGAAGAAAAGACGAAAAACGATACGAACTCGAAAGAATCGCGATAGACGAAAACGACCTTCCAATTCTTGTTCCACGAACCCCAATGGCACGTCACAAAAAAGTCACCCTCAAAGAACTAATGGCCGCACTCGATAAAGCGATTAATACCGAGGGTCGTCGGATCAAAAAAGACATTCAGGGACGGCAGGCCGAAAAATCTATATTGACAATTATGCCGAGAAATAATTTTATTCCCCTAAAAATTAGAGTCAAAACCATTTTCGGCCTAGTAAAAAACCACATGGACAACGGCAACGACCACATAAAATTCTCACACCTCTCTCCCGCCAAAGAAGAAAAACTCGCATCATTCATTCCTATTCTTCATCTTTCAGATAGAGGCAAAGTTTTCCTAAGACAAAAAGAACACTTTCAAGAAATTCATATCTCACTAAAAATCCACAAAGATGAACTCAGAGAATTGGAAGAGGAATTGGGGATTGTGGAAGATAAAAATATTTAATAAAAAATGTCAATAAACTTATATAGTTCTTAGTCCAATAAAAATAATGAAATCTGAGGTAATAGAAAAATTAACAATTTTAATAACAGGGGCTTTTGGACTTGTTGCCGCACTAGCTTGGAATGACGCAATTAAAGCACTGTTTAAAGGTCCATGTGGAACTGTTGGAGCGGGAGCACTATGCACACTTTCATTCGGAGGCCCATGGATTTATGCAGTAACAATCACTATAGTAGCAACAATAGTAACTGTATGGATTACCAGAATATCCGAAAAAAAGACTATCAAAAAACCGAAAAGAAAACGAAAACCTCGGAAGAAAAATAACTAATCACCCAAACATCCCAATAATCCCACTCTCATTCAAAAATTTCTCTTCTCCGCTTTTCATATCCTTAACTTTGAATTTCTTTTTCGCAACTTCTTCCTTGCCGACAAAAATAACTTTCTCTATACCTTTAGAATTCGCATAATCCACCGCCTTTCCTATCGATTTATCCAAAAGAACATTCACCGAAATTCCATTATTCCTTAATTTCTCCGCCAATCTAATTGCAGTATTATCTTCACCAATTGAAATAATTTGGACTTTCGTGCCATCTGCTTCAACTTTCGCAAGCAAAAGAATAGGCTCCAGCCCAAAAGAAATTCCCGTAGACTGGATTTTATCGATAAGATAACTTCCACCTGCACCAATAGAAACGTCCAAATCCTTCGACCAAATTTCAAAAACCGTCCCATTATAATAAGAAAAACCCCTCGCCAAAAAAGGCCTAAACTCAACCTTCACCCCATAACTCTTACAATTTTCCTTAAGTTCCTTAATCTCTTTATAATAAGAATACCTCTCAAAAAATTTCTCCTTCTGTTGAAAAACCTTCATCAACTTTTCCGCCCCAAGCGGTTTCAATTTATCAGCAACCTCTTTTGCTGTCGACTTATCTAATTTGTCCAACTCTCTAATCACTTGCTCGCGATTTCTCTCTTCAATTTTCTCAGACACTAAAATCTCATTCATCAACTTCCGATTATTAACATAAATTTTTACGGGAACATTCAATTTCTCAAATACATTTTTTCCCATCGCTAAACACTCAGCTTCATCCTTAACCGAACTCCCAATCACATCCGCATCACACTGAACAAACTCTCTAATCCTACCTTTCCTTGTCGGCTCATCCCGAAAAACCGTTCCAATCTGAAATCTCTTATACGGCAACTTCTGATTTTTAGCAATCCTCTTTAGCTGAAAAGTAAACTCAAATCTCAACGCCAACTTTCGCTTTCCCCTATCTTCAAGCTTAAAAACATCCCGCACAGCCTCGTCGTTTACATTATCCCCTTTCACAAATTCCTCAAACTCAATCGTCGGAGTCTCCGCCGGCTCAAATCCATAAAGTTCAAACTGCTCCTGAATAATTCGCTTCACCTTCATCCGCTTCAGAGCGTCTTCTCCCGTCGCGTCCTGAAATCCCTTAACCGTTTGCGTTTTCATAATTGCCTCTCCAATTTTTCAACTCTTCTCATTATTGCCAAAATCGTTTTTCTAATGTCATTTATTTTGGTTGTATCTAAAACATCAGGTATCTTCCAATTATACACTTTCCCTTTTACATACTCTTTGTTATTAAATAAAATTGCTGGAACGTCATTTGCAACATTAATAATAAT
>JBDRJI010000019.1:0-7570 GCA_043815105.1 archaeon | reverse complement strand
CTTGAAATTGTGCCGACGGCAAACTCTTAATCGAAATAATCATAATGGTTTTTCTTTTCATCTGCTCTGCTAAATCTTTAACTCTTCGCTTCTTTACTTCAGACACGTGCACCTTTTTACTATCGATAACCATTATTTTTTTGCCTCCTTTGCACTTAAGATACGCTTAGTTGCAGACTCCACAATAGTAAATGGTTTGGTCATGGTAAATTTAATCAAAACTTCTTTGACATTATCTCTCCCCCTCGGCAACTTCTTTTCAAGTTCTTTAATTGCGGTCGTAATATTCTCGGATAGTGCCTCATCTGACATATCTTCCTTTCCGATAGGTAATTTGATTGCCATTTCTTTATTCTTAACCCTAATAGCTTTGTTCATTTTATCAGCCATGGTCTTAATCGCATCCTCACTTTCCTGTGTAATAATTCCACATTGTGGCGACGGCATTCTATTCATCGGACCAAAAACTCGTCCAAATTTTGTAGCCACTTTACCCATCATTGGAGCAACTGCAATAAAGGCGTCGTATTTTTTTGCTAGTTTCTTAATGTCCTTCATCTCCTTATATTTAACAAAATCCTCTTCGGTAATCGTATCGATTAGTTTGGACCTTTTCGTAAAAAATGCTGCCAACTTTTTCTCGTGACCGTGTGGAACAAAAATAAAAGTATTTAGTGCTTCCTTTCGAACGTCAAAATTTTTCAGGTTCATCACTAGGTCAATTGTCTGAACGAATTTCCGTTTCTTTTCTTTTCTTAATTCAATAAGTGCTTCTTTAATTTCCATTTGTGCGAAACTGTTAGATTTATGTTCGGCTTTCGCCTCCTACTAACAGTAGTATAAGTTAAGTGAAAATTTGGTTTATAAAACTTCTTGTTCCCGAAAATATACCCAACCACACAAATCCTTAAATAACATTCAATCATTTTAATGAGATGGAATTAGTAGCATTGTTGTCAACAGGGAAGGGAACGTGGGGGCAGGTCTCGGGTCTGATGCAAAAAGGGGAGTGGGAAAAAATTATAGTTGTCGGTCCAGCTTTCGCAAAAGAGTTTCAGGTTCATGGCACTCCTTTTGATTTCGTAGAATTTGACTCAGAAAAATCACTTGTCAGTTTGAAAAAAGAATTTGCAAAAAAACTTGAGGGGAAATTTAATGGTCTCGAAGTTGCGCTTTCAATCGCATCCGGAAACGGCAAAGAACATATGGCACTTCAATCAGCTTTATTGTCATTGCCTGTTGGGATTAGATTCACTGCACTTACGAAAGACGGCGTTGTGTTTTTGTAGGGATGGAAAATTTTATAAAGAACTGTCTCATAAATAATTTATGAAAAAGAGTTGGGTAATATTTGGGGTAATCGTTTTATTGTCGTCAAGCGTGTTGGCGGCGATGGATCCTAATCTAAAAGAGTGCATACAAAGAGGTTACGAAATTAAATCTACTCCAAATCAAGATACTGTTTGCATTTTCCCAGATGGTTCCAACTGCTCGATAAATAGTTTCAATCAAAAGTCCTGCGGAGAGGAGTTTATGACAGAAGGTTATTGTGTTAAACAGGGAGATCCTGTTTGGGATAAAAATAGGTGTTGTTCTGGCTTGGCTCCTTATCCCCCTAAAATTATCGGAATGCCAACTTGCCAAGATTCCTCTAAAGTCTTAATTTGGAATTTAAAATATAATCCTGTCTATTGGTTTGGGATAATAATTTTTTTAGTTTTAATTGGTTATATTGGTTATAGAATAAAAAATCTAAAAATCTCTAAGTAGATTTTGAATTTGATAGCTAAACCCTCTCAATCTTCAACCCAACCCCATCTCTCGCCAACATAACAACACAACTTCTTTCATCTTCGCCAGCAATATCATAACCATCTAAACCATCCTTAATTTTCAAAGCGTATTTTTTAACGTCGTCAAACCAAGGCTGTTTGTCGTATCCCATACGAATCCGAGAATATCCAACGGACATAAATCCCTTAACATGAATAAAATCGGGTTCGGCTTTTTTTATCAAGTCGCAATGTTCTTTAATATTCTCCTCGGTCATATTCGTCACGTTGCCGAATTCTCCATCGCCTTTCTTAACCAAAGTTAGACGCACAACTCTCCGAACCTTTCCTTTTAATTTTTTCAAAACATACAAACTCTCGTTAAACTTTTTCCATGCATCTTTTTTTGTAGGCCGATGCCAAATTTTAAACAACTTTTCATTCGGAGCGTTAGTAGAAATTGTAATTTGCGTCGGTAACTCTTCTTTGCTAAACCCAGCCAATACTTCAGGATTCAAACCATTAGTTACCAAAAATGAAACCGCACCTCGTCGACGAATCTCCTTGAACATTTCTCCTAATCGTGGATACAAAGTTGGTTCGCCGGACAGACTCATCGTATATAATTTCGGCTCAAGTGCATCTTCAAATTTTTTCAAATCAATTCCTTTCCTCCCTTTAAATCCAGCTAACAATTTTTTCCGCGCCTCAACAATTCCGTCTAAAATTTTTATAGGGTCGTCGGCATTTTCTATTTTCTTGTCAGAAGTATAATCTAAATTTCTCCAGCAGTGAAGACATTTATTTTCGCAATGAAACAGGCTCGGAGTCATCTGGCAACATCCCGCAGAACTAATCCCATAAAACTTTTCCTTCCAGCATTCACTATCTCCCCGAAGAGCATGCTTCGTCCAAAGACAAATTTTCACAGCACTATGCTCACCCACAATTCCATAACCCTCTTTCTCAAGAATACTTTTGGCGTCATTAACGTCACACTTTCGTTTAGGATTTTTTCTAACCATACAAACTAATCTGCAGAACTCTTTATAATATTAATTAAAAAAATAAAATAAAAATTTTTAGGATTATCTCCTTTTTTTCTTTTTGGAAACTTTTTTCTTAACTACCTTCTTGACAACTTTTTTCTTTGTCTTCTTCTTAGTAACTACAGCAAGTTTCTTTTTCCTTTTTTCCATTTCAGTTACTTGTTTCTTAAGAGACTTAATCTTAATATCGCACTGTTTTGGAGTTGTTGGTAAAGCCATTTTATACACCTCATTTAGTTGGAGTCATAAGACTCAGTATATCAACGATAAACTCCTTTAAATATCTTGTTAAATAATTCTAATAAACCAAAAAAACATTAATAACAAAAATATAAACAAAATTATATATCCTGAGACCTTATATGCCATCCTTGCAACTCTTTCTGATTTAAAAATACTGAGCACGGCTAGATAAAAGAATCGTCCACCGTCGAGCATTCCAATCGGCATCATGTTGAATAGAGCTACAAGTAAATTAATAATCATAACCCACCAAAGAAGATGATAAATAAAATAAACAAAGTTGCCGTCCCATGTCGGTTTATATAAAGTTGAGTTGTCTTTGAAGCTCATGAACTTCACAAGAACACCTTGTATAATTCCCCTCGGGTTCGACGTCGAATGTCCGACTCCAAGATACGCCTGACTTGAATCTTCAGGATGTTCACCTAAAATAATATTGTATTCTTTAATCCCCTCGTCGTCTTCGGTTATAAATTTGACACTCTCGCCAGGGTCTTTATTTTCTAAAAATTCTCTCAACTTATTATGTCCGTCAATTCGAACATCGTCGACCTGAATAATAGCTCCGCGCATTTGTGCTAAAATTGCCGGTGCTTCAGGATAAGCAATCAAATATTTTCCGTTACTCTGATTTAACTGAAGAGTCAACGCCTCATCTAAATAATAATTTCCATCGTTAGTAACAATCTTAGTTAAATTACCAAACTCTTCAAATCCAGTTATGTTTTCCAGCGGAACCGCAGTAAGTCCATACGAATTAAACATATATCCCGATGCGGCAAATGAACTAAAAAAGAACGCGACATAAAGTCCGTAGAATATCAGAGCGAAAAGAAGGTTGGCAAAAACTCCGGCCCCTAAAACTGTCATCTGTTCAAACTTTTTCTTTTTCTCGAATCCTTTCTTTTCCTCCTCGACAAATGCCCCTAAAATCGGTCCGAGAAAAACTAATCCGGTAGATTTAATTTTAATTTTAAATAATCGCATGAAAATTCCGTGTGAAAATTCGTGGACAATTGCCACAATCGCTAGTGCCACAATAAAATAAGTAAAGTAGAAGGGAGGAAAAAAACTTTCCATTCCAAACAGCTTCGGGAAATATGGAATCAACGGAGCAATTGGTGGCGCTTTAATTAATTTTGCAATTTCTGGATGCAATAAATAATTCGTGACAGTCTGTCCAAGTATCCAAATCATCGACGCCATTAACAAAAATCCAACTCCGACAATAAGATATTTAATCCGATGCAATCCCTTCTTAAAATTATCTCCTATATACTTAATCAACTTAATTCCAAACTTTGTTCGATACATAAAAATTATGCCCTCTCGGCTCAAATCTTTTTTTCTCGTTCTTAAAAACCATGCGACGAAGACACTAAACAAAATCATAAACCCGACATCATAAACCCAAAAATTCACCATTTTAATAATTGTAGAAAAGAGTTTAAAAAACTACTTACTTCTTTCTAACAGGTCTGAAATCTTTACCACCACACTTTCGACATCTCGCTTTTCCTGTCAAAATTTTCTGAGGTTCAAGTTTCATTTTATGTTTACAAACCTTGCAAACAAACGCATTTTTATACAGTCTGTTTTGTGCCGCTGGAATTTTTGTTGCCATCATAAAACCTTCTTTAGTAATTTATCTCCCTCAATGTCCCAATACTCAATATTAGAACCGCCGACAACAGAACCTTGTAATTCTTCAGGAATCTCTAAATCGAAATTTTCAAAGTTTTCGTTGTCCATTATACTTGCCGTATTTCCGGAAACAGAAAGAACCTGTGCTAGTTTCTTTTCAATCATAGGAACTTCAAATTTGTCGTGGCCTGGAATTACCATAACTTTTTTCTTTCCGCTGAAAGCAGAGATAGCCTCGAACCGAACCTTCGCGTGTCCGTGCTTCCCAGTCTTAGAAGTATCCATTTTTTTAACTTGATGCGCAACACCATCAAGTAATAAATACGTTCCAACACGCATTTCCGTCGCATCAATAACTTTAGCTACCATAATAAGAAGTAAAAAAATTCATTTATAAAACTTGCCCCAAACCTTAAAAACTCAAAATCCTCAAATCTTTTATGAAAGTAAACAAAAATGACTTCATCGAAATTGAATTTACTGGTAAGATTACAAGTACTGACGAAATTTTCGATACAAATATAGAGGCTGATGCTAAAAAGGCGAATCTGGATAGTAAAAATATTAAACCGTTTATTTTATCTGTCGGGCATAAAATGCTCCCGAAGGGTTTTGATGATGACCTAGCTGGAAAGGAAGTTGAGAAATCGTATACAATAGAAATTAAACCGGAAGGTGCATTCGGAAAACGAAACCCGCAAATGGTTAGAATGGTTCCTACAAAACTTTTTCACGAGCAAAAAATTGAACCGGTTCGGGGAATGCAAATTACACTCGACGGACAACTTGTAAAAATTTTATCAAGTGACCGGGGAAGAACGCTGGTTGACTTCAATAATCCGCTCGCAGGAAAGGTCGTCACTTATATATATAAGATAAATAAAATTGTGACTGACCAAAAAGATAAAATCAATGCTATGCAAGAATTCCTTTTCCGAAAGATTTTTGATTTTGATATGGAAGATAAAATAGTTACATTCAAAGTAGAAAAACAATTCGAGCCGTTCGTAAAAATGTTCGCGCCAAAATTCGAGGAAATTTTAGGTCTTAAAATTGAAAGCAAAGTTGTTGAAGAGAAGAAAAAGTAATATTTACTCCATGCTATAAATCGTTATAAACTTAGTTTATTGGATGTTTTTAATTTAAAATGGAATTAACAGAAAAATTACAACAAGCTAGAAAAATGGTTTGTATGCCACTTGATGGTTTGCCTACTATGGATGCTACAGAGAATAGAGTTAAAGAATTAAGCCCGGTAGTTGGATTGTTTAAAATTGGCAAAGAGACTTACACTAGATTTGGATCGGACTCTGTTAAAATGGTTCAAGAACATGGTTCGGATGTTTTTTTAGATTTAAAATATCATGATATACCCAATACTGTGAGAGGTGCCTCAAATGCCGCAACTCAATTAGGGGTCTATATGTTCAATGTCCATGCTTCTGGAGGGTATGAAATGATGCAGGCAGCAGTTAGTGGGGCAAGAGAGGGAGCTGAACAATATGGAAAAACTATGCCAAAAATCGTAGCAGTTACTGTTCTTACAAGTCTTGATAATTTGAGATATATACAAAATTCACTTCCTATTATAGAAAAATTGCCCATTAAATCACAATATGAAGAGGCGAAAATCCGATTACATCGTTTTCCATTTTCGCAAGCGATTGACGCTGATATATTTATTAGGAATGAAAAAAACAAAAATAGAAAGATTAAACTTCAAAAGAAATTTTTGAAAGAATATGGGGACCCTTTTGATTCTCTGCTTAGGAAATTAGGTTTAGAAAATATAGTTCCTGATTCTGTTTTGAACTACGCAAGGATGGCTCACGATGCAGGTCTAGATGGAATTGTCTGTTCTGCTGCTGATTTATATGCAGTAAAAAGCAAAATGCCCTATCATTTTATGTTTGTAACTCCAGGGATAGAAGGACCGAATACCCCTGCAGGGAAAGACCAAAAAAGAGTTTTCACTCCAGGACATGCTGTTCAAGATGGCTCAAATATAATGGTTATAGGGAGAGCAATAACAGAGCAAAAAACACCAGGAACAAGAATTTGGGCTGGTTATGAAATATTAGAAGATATTGCAAAAAATCTTTAATATTTACTCTACACCATAAATCATTATAAAGTCAAATTTTCTTTTTATTACATGGAAGATATATTAGAAAGAGATGATACAAGAGACACGTCATACTCTCAGTCTACTCCTCAGCATAACGCAAATTCTGAGATAGATAGAGAGTTGGAGGATATACTAAAAAAACAGTCTGCACGAATTAAGGTCGTCGGTGTCGGGGGTGCGGGTGGGAATACAACCTCACGAATGCGAGAAATTGGAATTAAGGGTGGAGAAATAATTGCGGTAAATACTGACGCACAAGATTTACTTTATTCAAATGCAGATTATAAAATTCTAATCGGACGAGAAATTTCAAAAGGTTTAGGTGCTGGTTCGAATCCTCGAATTGGAGCGGAAGCCGCGAAAGAACAAGCCCAAGAAATTAAAAAGAAATTAGCAAACTCAGATTTGGTTTTTGTAACTTGTGGACTGGGTGGTGGAACTGGAACGGGTGCAGCGCCCGTCGTCGCTGAAATAGCAAAAAAGCAGGGCGCATTAGTAATTGGAGTTGTGACATTGCCTTTTACCGTTGAGGGAGCGAAGCGAATAGAAAACGCGATGGAAGGACTGGATAGGATGGAAGGAATAGTAGATACGCTAATCGTAATTCCGAATGATAAATTACTTGACCTCGCTCCGGATTTACCCTTGCCGATAGCGTTTAAGGTCGCCGATGAGATTCTAACAAATGCAGTTAAGGGAATCACCGAGTTGATAACTTCGTCGGGATTAGTAAA
>JBDRJI010000018.1:0-12827 GCA_043815105.1 archaeon | reverse complement strand
CCTTCTCAATCATAAAAACCGTTTCATTGTCCGGCAAATCTGGACTATCTATTAATTTGCAAACCCGCGAATCTTTTTTCCCCCGTCGGAGATACATACGATAGGTGCAATTATGAACCACGAACCCATTCGCGATATAATTCTGGTTTCCTGGGACAGAAAAATCAAAAAATAATTCCTTATCTTTATTATCCCTCACACTAATCTTTCTAATTTTCTCAAACCTAAAATCCCCATTTAACAGATTAAATATAAAATTAATTTTCTGCTTAATCTGCCTGTCTTTAATCTCTACATTCATCAACGCGTCAAACACATTCTCTAATTCTTTTCTGTTAACCCATTTGTAATCAACAGGTCGTGATTTCATCAACAGCGACGGCTTCAGTCCAACATTTTTAATAAGCTCCCACAAGTCACTTCTTTTCACGGGCATTATCTCTTTTTTGTAACTGCTATTTATTTTCTTAATACATTCTAATAATCTTTCTTGTTTATCTCCCGCACTAAATCCTATCTCTAAATAACTTTCAACGTCTCTGCCGTCAATCAAAAGATAATTCATCTTCTTTGCCCCAATATCCAAACTCAACGAACTTCTAATTCCAAATCTAAGCAAAAACAACTGCACATATTCTAAAACCCTCTTATCTTTCTGAGAAATGTTTATCCTGTTTCTCCCCCTGTCGATATGCCCTTCAGCATCTACGAAACCCCTAACAAAAGCACCTACGACATCTTTACTACTTTTCCCGACATAATTATAAATATCCTGTATAATCTGTTCCATAAAATCCCTAATCTCTTTTGAATTAATATCCAGACTAAAACAATTTTTGTCCTTAACTTTTGTTATGCTTCCTCTCCTCTGAAAAACACTTTCAAACAAATTATTATAACATTCTAATACTTCCCTTCTTGCATCTCTAAATCTGACCCCTCTGCTTTCCAAATTTCCGTCGCCCAAAAAATATCCTAATATCTGAGAAAACTCGCAGGTCAAAATTTCCGGAATTACCAAATTTTGATGCTTACACGTCATCACGGGAACACACTCTAATTGCAACCCAAGACCACTATTTAAATTATTTATAACGCTCTCCGACGTCGGATATTCCTGATTTAAAACTCTCCTGAATTGCCTCGAAGTAATTCCAATCTGTTCACAAATTTCGTCTCTTGAAATTCCGGCATCCTTTAATTTGCTCATAATAATTCCGGAATCTTCAGACGAGATTTTTCCAACCCTCTTCACATCAAAAGCAGGCAATCTCTGACACTCTCCTTCAATATCTAATTTCCCAGCAAGAGCAATAAATTCTCCCTCCCTCAAATCCTTCGCCTCTTTTTCAACCATGCCAAAATTATCTACACAAAAAAACCTATGAAGACCCGAACTCTCTATCCTGTTCGTCGTCCTAATATTATAAATTTTGTCGACCCCATTATTGATAGAACGCACATCCGATAAAGACTTCCCAAACTTCAAATCGCCAAAATCCCCACAAACAACACCCTCTCCATTCATATCTTTTATGTTTTTAAAACTCCCATCTTCCAGCTGAATTATACTGTCTCCCGTCAAACAAGCGTGTCCAACTATATTCCCACCAATCGCTTTCGTTGGGTCGCCGAACATCTGTGCAGGGTCGCTCATAACCTGATTAGTCACATAAACCGCTAAATTATTTTGCTCTGCAAGTTTCATTAAATTATGTAAGTATCTATTTAATCTCTGCTGTCTGTCTGCTAACTGCCCCCGACCAGCATACTCTGCCCGAAAATGCGCCGTCAAAGAATCAATAATCATCAAACGGATTGGCTCACCATCCTTAATCAACTCCGCAACCTTATCTAATAATAACATTTGATGGTCAGAGTTAAAAGCCCTCGCAACCAAAATATTTTTCAGCACCTTATCCCCATTCGCGCCAATTCCCTCTGCAAACTGCCGAACTCTCTCCGGTCTAAAAGTTCCTTCCGTATCAATATATACTGCCTTCCCATTTGCCCCTCCCTGCTCAATAGGTAACTGAACACCAACGGCAAGCGACAGAGCCAGCTGGGTTTTTCCAGAACCAAAAGCGCCAAATGCCTCTGTAATCGCTTTCGTCTGAACCCCCCTTCCCCCCAGCAGATTATCCAAATTTTTTGAACCGGTGGTAATATGAAACAACTCTTTCCTTTTCTCCTCATGTGCCAACCCGTCGCTAAAACCTAAATTCATCATCTTCCTCGACGCCTGAATCGCCTTTCGTGCAACCGACTCGCTCATCCCCGCAGTTTCAGATAAATGAGCGGGTGTCAAAACAGCCAACCCCATCAAATCATAAATCCCTGCCGCCTCCAGCTTCGCAACCGCCCCAGGACCAACACCAGGCAAATCAATCAACTGCGCCTCTTTTTCTTCCTTAACTTTTTTATCAACTTTCTTTTTTGGCTTTTCTACAACTTCTTCCCCAGAATCCTCACCATCAATAGCATCCTTAATTTTCTCAACTTCATCTTTTTTAACGACCATATTTCCTAAAACCCTCCTCACTTTATAAGGATTTATATCATTCAAAGCAGATAACCGAGAACCACTTTCCCGACAATAAAAATATCTCCCAACAACAACAAAACAAAAATGACATCCTCGGCAATTCCACCACTTTTAACAAACCCTTTGATTTTAAAATTGAAAGGCCAAAATAATTTAATGCCCGAAACGGTTAAACAATCTAAAAACAAATGGGAGATATATCCCGCAAAAAATCCGAACCCAGCCCACAAACTAAAACTTCCAACAATCAAACTCAAAAATAAACAAGCAACCAAACTATGCAAAAATCCCCGATGTTTCATCAACCACTGCAACGGACGAAAATACCAACGATTTCCAAATCTACTATTCTTAATATCAATATCAACAAACGCCGTCGCCAGTAAAACAAAACCCA
Source organism: archaeon (assembly GCA_043815105.1). Taxonomy (GTDB): domain Archaea; phylum Nanobdellota; class Nanobdellia; order Pacearchaeales; family GW2011-AR1; genus JAGVXH01. Next base: position 9,885 of record JBDRJI010000018.1, on the reverse strand, counting down.
AAACCCAAAACGGCATAACCAAAAAATAACTCAACAAAAAATAAACCGCCAACGAAAAAACGATATGAGTTCTGAATAACATTAATAATAAAGCAAACTATAAATTAAAAAACTACCTAAAAAAATAAAAACACAAAACCCTAAAATAACATATGAAAAAACAGCTACTCATCTCACTAATTGCAATAGCCGTATTAATAGCCACGCTTCTAATAATAAACCCTAAAATAACCGGAAACACAATCGACCTCTCCGAACATTCCTACACCCGTGCAATATGTAATAGCACTAACTACTGCCAGGATTACGAAATCAATTGTAACGATGAAAAAGTCATTAAGATAAACCCAATAACCGGCGCGTCGGTGCAACACTCTCCGAACTGGCAAGACCCAAGAGAAGAAAGAAATATAGAAAATTTATGCAAACCTTAATCTACCATCATGCCTCATAAAAAGTAAAATCTTTAAAAGTCCGACTTCCTTCAAATATTGAATGGAAAAAAAAGAGAAAATTACAATTACCTTAGGACTCTTCTGCCTATTCGCTTTCGTATTTTTTATATTATTCTTCACACAAATTTCACAAGAGATAACAGGATATACATTCTACGACTCTCAACCAGATGCAACCGCAGGTGAAGACACTTATATAAGAGAAGATTTCCCAAACAATAATTTCCCAACAGCAACCGTTCTGAGCATAGGAAAAACGGCCGGCGACAGTGAATTCCGTGCCCTATTAAAATTTAACCTCTCGTCAATCCCCTCGACAGACACAATAGTGGACGCCGTAATCCAGATATACTTAGAATCAGCCTCGGGAAACGCGAATGTAACCGTCAAGGCTTATCGACTAACATCCGAGTGGATTGAAGCTGAAGCATCATGGAACGACAGAATAACATCAACAGCGTGGTCATCAACCGGAGGCGATTACGATTCCTCTGAAATAGACACACAAATATTTTCAAACTCATCAGGAAACTACTACAACTTCACAATAACAGAAGCAGTTGCCGGATGGACAAGCGAAAGTTACAACAACTATGGAATTATTTTAGTATCATCAAATACTTTCGCAGGAAACTACTCACAAATTTCTTCATCAGACTCGGCAACAGCGTCGCAAAGACCTCAAATAATAGTAGAGCACACACCAAACGCAATCCCAACCATAAACGACATATCAACAAACACAAACACAACAAGCCCAAAAGAAATCGGAGAAGATGTAACATTCACAATCGACTGGACAGACCTCGAATCAGACGACACTCAAACCCATGTCTGTAATTCCTCGGATATATCATTTTCAGAAGGATGTGCCGACAAAACATTTTGTAGCACCTCGCTCGCATCGACAAATCCCACAACATGCTCATACACAATTCTCTCGTCAGATAACACAACGACAAGTTTCTGTGTTGCCGTATGTGATGCAAACAATTGCTCTACAACATCCTCGGAAAATTACTTTTACATGAATCACCCGCCAGTCATCAACATCACTCAACCAAACGGAGGAGAAACGGTAAACCAATCACAAGGAAATTACTCAATAACATTCGAAGTTTCAGATTCAGACTCAAACGCTTTAACAGCAATTATCTATTACGGAGAATCACAAAACTCAACAACAAACACAATAGCATCAAACATCAACTTAACAAACTACTGCACCGACGGAGATTCAGATACAGCAACTACAAACGACTGCACATACTCGTGGAACAGCCTCGGGATATACGGAACATACTACCTAACAATTATCCTCAACGACTCACTCTCAAATACAACCGACTCCTCAGACTCAAGCTTTGATGTTAGAAGTATAATAGATACAGACTCTCCTCAAATAACAAATGTCCAGATAGATTCCGGCATAACCTCAGGAGAACAAACAACAATTTCTGCAACAATCACCGACGACAACATCGACACCGCATGGATATCCTTTAACTACACTTCAACAAACGTAACAATGTCAAACACCACCGCAACCTCATTCAACGCATCCTTCATCGCCCCAGCGGTAGGAACATACAAATTCAAAATTTATGCAGAAGATAAAGTGGAACAAATCAACGACTCGCTAAGTTGGCAAGAATTCAGCGTAGCAAAACCAAATGTAACAACGCAAAACGAAACAGCTCCATCGACGGCATTACCATATCATACAATAAAAGTAACATCGCAACTAAACGCAACAGACCCGCTAAGAAATGTCTACGCCTACCTCACCATCCCCGATGGATTTACATTTCTTTCCGATTATCCTCAAAATACACCGATGGAAAATTTCACAGCAGGACAAACAAAAACAGCCACATGGTTCCTGTCAGTTCCAATTTCAGAAGCGACATACACCTTAAACGTAACATATACCGACGGCTATTCAAACTCGTGGAATTCATCCGATATGGAAATCCAAGTTACATCTGCCATTGGTGGCGGATATTCCGTCGAGGTTAGTGGCTATCCCGAAGTAGAGGCAACTGGAACCTATTATGCAGAAGCATTCTTCAAACAATCAGGAATATACGCTGACCCAGATTCTATTTCAATCACAATCTACGACTCCGCAAAAAATCTTATTGCCAACACAGCGATGACAAAAAAACAAACCGGCATCTACAACTACTCCTACTCCGTCGGCTCCGCGCCAATGGCAGGACAGTGGGAAACAATAATCAACGCAACAATTTCCTCAACATCCTATTACGCAGCTGAATTCTGGAAAGTTGTCGGAGCTCTTTTTGACATCGGAACTATCGAAATAGTAAACTCAGATATAGACAATTTAAATATTTCAGTAATCGCGAAAAACGTCGGAAACAACCCAACCGATTTATCACTATCATGGAACTTAACAAGAATAGACACAGACGAACTTCTAGATTCTGGAATGGAAACATTTGCAGTAGGCGCAACCCCGATAACAAAATACATATCACCGTCAACAAGTTATATTGGACAAGTACAAATAACATTCATCGGTTACTATCTTGACACAGAAAAGGCGGGAGCATATAAAACCTTCAGTACAACATCATCAGGAAGCACGTCCTGTGGAGACGGAACATGTAATGGAGCAGAAACTTGTTCAACCTGCCCATCAGATTGTGGAGCCTGCTCAAGCGAAGGAACGGGAAGCGGAGGAGGTAGCACAACGGCACCAATAGTACAACAAGAATACTCACTGGAACTAATAGATTTTGAAAAAATAATTTATCTCACAAAAAACCTTGAAAAAATAATCACAATAAAAATAAATAATACAGGTAGCACCGATATAACAAACATCATCGCAATATTAGAAACACTGAACGAAGAATACTACACCATCTTCCCCTCGTCGATAAACACACTCGGACCAAAAGAAATCGCAGAATTTCAAATAAAATTCATGGTCGCAGACTTTACCGGAGAAAAAGAAGCACTCCTGAAAATAACCTCAAACGAAATTAATCTAACAGAACAAATCACAATAAATGTCCTTAGCATGAAAGACTACTTTATCAGCGAACTAAAAAGACTAACAGAAAAAATCCAGAAACTAAAAGAACAATTATTAAATGCAGAAGAAAATGAGCTCATTAAAGATTTATCAACCTGTGAGATAATTCTAAAAAATTTAGAAACCGATATAGAAAAAGAAGAATTTATTAACGCAAAAGATAACCTAAAAGGAACAGAGGATTGTATTAAAAACGTTGAGGACAAATTCTCAAAACTAAAAGCACAACCTACAGAAACAAAAATGGCAGAATCTTTATTTTGGATAATCACATGGGTACTAATTATATTATTAATCGCGGTAATTATAGCAGTAATCTACATTCTATTAAAGAAACTAAACCTTATCAGTCTCATTAGACAAACTCAAACCACACCTCCCACGCAAACAAATGAAATCACAAAAAGAAAACTAATTAGCGATAAACTCAAAGATATTAAAGAAAGATTGGGATAATTATTTCCCCTTACCCTTACCCAATTTTTTTGAAACTTTGCCTTTCTTTGAATTTTTTGATTTCCCAACCACCTTACCCCCACCCTTCCCTTTCTTTTTCAAACTCTTTAAATTTTTTTCTATATGAATTTTTTCAGGATTTTTCTTAACAACTTTCTTTTTTCTAAATTGTTTTTTCTGAACCTTATCATGCTTAACTTTTACATCTGAAACTTTTTTAACTAATGAATTCTTTTTCTCCAATGACTTCTGCTCTAATCCCCCGCCATCATCACTCTTTCTCACCTCTATTTTTCTCTGCAATTTATTCTTAATATCCAAAAGTCGACTCTCTACATCCTTTTCCATTTTCTTTAAAAAAATATTCTTCCCCAAAAATTGTTCTGGCTTCACGACAGGAACGTCTGCAACCCTAACCGCATTCACGGCGTTCACTACTTCCTTATTCTCAGAAGGCTTCAATGTAGGTTTCTCTTCTATTGCCCTTACACTCTCAACAACTTCCTCCTTTTTTTCAGGAACATCTACAACTTCCTCCTCATTCTCAGAAGGCTTCGGAACCGATTTTGCCTCTACTTTTTTTACAGCAACAGCAGACACTTTTTTTGCCTCCAAATTACTTTTTATCTCAGAAATCTGACCGGACAATTTCTCAATAATTTCTATTATATCCACCAACTGACTCTCGTAATCACTCACACTCTTAACGCTCTCATCTCCAATCTTCAATCCAATATTCCCAATATCCTCCTCGTTTCGTCTCGAAATTGAAAGGCTCGTCTCAACAAGCTCAGTCATCTCGTTCATTGCATCTCTCACCATATTAATACCCGCAATCTCACTCTCAAAGGCAGAAAGTTTAGCCCCATAAGTTTTCTTAAAGTCGAGATAATCAGAATATTTGACAACGCTCTCATGGTCCAATTTAAGTTTCTCAATCATAGACTTCACCCCGGAATAAGACTCGTCAAGATTATTCACAATCGCTCCAATTTTCTGACTCTCCGCAAATCCCTTTCTCAGCTCCATAAAAATCTCCTGTGCTTTATCTGCCTGCATTTTCGTCTTAGAGCTAAGTTTCTGCGTCTCAATCAAATCTTTTTTAATATCTTCATTCAATTTCATCAACCCCTCAGTCCCAACAAAAACCTCAGACTTCCTTTTCAAATCATTAATCTCATTCATAATCTCATTCATAAACTGACTATTTGACTCAATCTTCTCGCCAAGAGTAGAAACCTTAATATCTGTTTTCTGATAATCAATCCTCAACGATTCCGGTTTAACCTCTCTAACCACGTCGATAACTTTATCCGCCTCCACCATTGCCTTAGAAATTTTTTTCTCATTTTCAAGATTCGTCGCCCTAATCTCACCAATACTCTCGCTAATATACGAAAATTTCTCATTAAACTGTTTTAGTCTCTCCTCAATCAAATCAATCTTCGCATCAATCCTCTCAGCCTGAAAACTATCTCCCCCCGTCTTCCTCGACGAAGCCTTCCCTTTCGGTTCCGCGTCCTCCTCATCTTCCGAAACTGATGACACCGCTGGTTTCTTAACAATCTTTGACTTCTCCGACATCTCTACCTCCTCCGCACTATCCACATCGGCATTCTCCTCGTCAAAAGCATCCTCTTGCCCAACATCAGGAGGAGCCTGCCCACTATCTTTTTTTAAAAAATCAAACATTTTTATTTCCCATTTTATTTTTTTGCATCCTTATTACCAGCAACACCCGTCCGTCCCACAAGGGCCGACACTTCTTTTTTTAACGCATCAATTTCCTGTTCAATCCCCAACGAATCTTTAGCCGGAACTTTCCCCTTAAACGGCTTCAGTCTATCCCTCAGTCCCTCGACCTTAATCTCTAACGCAGAAGTATCTTTCCCCTTCTTTTTTTCTTCATCTACGCTCTTTTTAATTTCCGAAATTTTCTCATCAAAGGATACCTCTCCCTGTGGATTTTTCTTTATATATTTTGCCCTCTCCTCTTTCGCCTTCGCTATTCCCTCAATAACTTCTGTCCTACTTAATTTCTTCCTGACAAGATGCACTGGTGTCTTACCCGCATTCTTCCACCACTCCGCAACCTTTGGTCTTAAAGATTCCAAATACATATCCGCCATCTGAAACTGCCCAGACTTTATCTTCGCTTTTGAAAGTTTAATCTCAAGCTCCAAATCCATAACATCAACTCCCAACTCCTTCAATTGTGACGCCTGATATTCTAAATCTTCAATCTCCATAAAATACTTCTCATACTTCGTCAATTCCTCATTCGACAATCTCTTAGTGCTATGCAAAATAGGTCTAAACGAAACGAAATACGGTCGCCCACTATTATATTCAGCATTAACAACCATCCCCGTTCCAATTGGCTCTCTCACTACTGACTTCAAAACATCCTCCCCATACTTCATACTAATCCTGTCCAAATCTCCCTCATACCTCGTCCCCATCTGAACCTCCGTCCCAATATTCGCCTTAATCTCTCCGATAAAATCACTCAAAACCTGCGAGATAAGGAACAGCCCAATTCCCCACTTTCTAAACTCCCTCGCTCCCCTCTCCAGCTGAACAAACCCTTGCCCGCTTCCACCAAACTTAGGAAGTAATCTATGAACCTCATCATAAACAATCAGTGTCTTAAGTTCCTGATTCTCTTCTGGTTCTGTCTTAAATATTTGCTCAATAGTACTCGCGACGACGATATCCATCTCTTTCGGAGACAAATGACTAATGTTAAAAATCGTAATCTCGCCCGGACGATTCATATATTTTTTAATATCAATGATTTCATAAGGGTCGTGAATCGTCTGTATAGTTCCATCAAACGCCCTCGCCCCGCTCGTCTTCATTCCAAAATATCCATACCGCTTCAACATCTTAGCATCCTCGCACTTTCTCAAATAACCAGTCCACTGTGCAGTCGGATCAAAAATAATAACACTCTTATTTTTAATCAGTGCCTCTTCAATAATACTCTGTGCCGCAATTGTTTTACCACCACCCGTCGCTCCCGCTATCAAAGTATGCATCTGCAACTTATTCATATCAACAAACGTCCTAATTCCCGTCTCTGCCACCATCCCAACAAACCCAGAATGCGAACTCGCCTGAGGAAGTTTATTCAACTCAACTTTCGACTTAAACCGCTTTTTCTGAAACTCTCTCCATCTCACGAATAAATATAGTCCAACACCCATCCCAATTACAAGCACACCCAAGAAATATGCCCACATAGGAATACCAAATACTTTTCTAATAAAGAAACTATACTGCACACTAATATAAGCAATCGAACTCGCCTGCATACTCCCCTCCAACTCAACGTTAGAATAATAAGCAACCGCTTTCACCATATACCTACCGACAGGAATCCCCGCCGGAATCGTCATATTCTTAACCACACTTATCGAAGTTTCAACCGCAAACGCCTCCTCAGTCCTAAACACAATCTCCCCGCTCTTCAAATCTATCAACTGCAAATCAAACTGAACATCAACCCTGTTCGTCTTCCCTAAATTAAGCAAATCCGTCTGCAATCTCAAAACCTCGCCCGGCGCAACAGTCGGTGTCAAAGGCTGAATCTTAACATCCAAAAGTTTCCCCTCAGGAGCCAATATTTTAACTGTCATAGGAACACTCCCCTCGTCCTCTCCCGAAACAATTATTAAATTCCCGTTATACTCTCCAAGCTTAGCAAACTTCGGAGCCACAATCTTAATTATTAAATCCCTCACCTCATTCGCTTCAAGCTCAACATTATCAGAATCAAAGAAAACCAACGGCTGAACATCCTCCGTTGCCTTCAAAGAAATTTTGGTTTTCTCTGCTAATGTATTCCTCAACTTAATTCTCACAGTAACCGTGTCCCCCGCAAACAGCTCCTTATAGATTGAAGTTGTCTCCAGCTTAACCCCCCCAATATTCAGAAAACTTTTAACTATGTCCTCTATCTTCTTTAAGTCAACAACGCTCAAACCACTACTTCCGCCTCCGCCTCCGCCACTAGAAACAATTGTCGTATCTCCTGCCGTCTCCTTACAATCCGCAGAACACGTCGTAGTCGTCTCGGCATAAGTTGTCTCACAAACACCATTTCCACATTTATTCTCCGCCAAAAAATATGCACTAAACCCAGTTGAGTTTCCCGTAACTTGCTTTGCATCTCTGTCTAAAGAGTAGTCTGATAAAACCGACCAGCTTCCCGAACAACTCCTGTCAGAATAATCCCAATCTCCACATTTTATAATTCTCCAGTCACCATTATTATCAATAGTATAGTCAGAATAATTAAATATGAAACTCGCAGAATTACTACTAAGCCCGGTAGAATTAACAGCAATCCCCATAAATGGTTTGTGCAGGGATATCGTCTCAACCAAAGAATCACCGTCCATTCTATGCAAATTAAGACTAATATTACTCTCCGTCAGATTCGAAAAATTAACATTCCTCACAATAACTTCGTCCCCTTCAATCATAACGTCTATATCATAAAATCTCTTACTAACATTCAGCGCCACCGCATTCTCAGCACTAGTCAAATTGGTCAATAAAACCGTCGTGGTGTTCGGTCTCCTTAAACTAATATTAACATCGCCGACCAAATTAGAAGCATAATCAACAAGACTAATTTCCCAATTATATTTATCATAAACCTCAAACCAATCTTCACTCGAATTCAAATTTCCGCTCGTATCATTAGCAGTATAATTAACCAAATATTCTCCTGCAACATCCAACGAAAAACTATTATTGATATAAAGTCCGCCTGATAACGTAAATGTCAAATTCGTAACATTAGAATTAGGATAAGTTAAAACTCCGCTAACATGTTCAACCGCAACACTATCCGTCACATTAACCTGTAAATTTATATTATCATTTATATCAACATGATTCCTCGTAATATTAAAAGCCGGAGGAGTCACATCTAAATAACTAATCGCATCTATCTCAATATCCTCCCTCACTCCATAGCTATCGTGAGTTAGTTCTGCCGTCAGATTATACGCCACACCGTCGGAAACATCAGGAGCAGTGCACGAAATATTCCACCAATTATTTGAAGAGCTATACACAGAGCTAACTCCAGAACAAGAAGTCGAATCAATTGTTATGACCCACGTCGAATTATCTGTTATATTTGTCTCTCCATAAGTCGCATTCACAAATACAGAAATCGTATCCCCCACAAGAATATCTTCTAAAGGTGAAGATTGCGTTGGCGAAATAATATCAATAGTCAATGCAGTTACACTCATATTAATACTAACATTCAACTGAGTCGGACTCGCCGCCCCGTCGACATTTGAAACAGTTATAATCCCGTCGTAATAACCATCCTCATCTGGAGCAGAATAGTTAACCATAAAAGCCACCGAAGTCCCAAGCGGAACCGTCAGAGAACTTGAGTTAGGATTAAACAATGTAGAATTAGTCGTCCCAAGATTCCACGTCATATTTACATTCCCAGTATTACTAATCGTAACTGCCTGCAAATCACCAGAAAGACCCGCCCCTCTAGTTACATTAATAGAAGTCGGAGACAGGGACCACGCCTTAGTTTCGGGAACAGTCGCCTGAATATCCATCGTCGTCGAAAAACCAGACGCCGAAATATTTATCGTCCCATAATAATCACCCGCCGCGAATCCCGACGGAGCCGTCAAGCTAACATTAATTATCTTAGAACTATTCAGACCAATCTGAAAATTGGAATCATTAAATGAAACATCCATACCACTACACAAAGTCCCGGTATAACAATCCAAATTCATCGAGCTCAAAACCGTGTTACCAGTATTATTAATTTGCAAGAGACTCGAATTAGTCGACCCCGAACCAACTCCCGTAACTATCGTGCTCGGCAAGTGTGCGATAGAACTATTCTCCCCAACC
>JBDRJI010000017.1:0-13851 GCA_043815105.1 archaeon | reverse complement strand
GGAAGTTTTTTGTTAATAATTTCAAAAGACATTAATATTTCCCAAACTACATTAGCATAACGATTTAATAATGCATAAGTTTTTGCTCTCTCTAAAATATCATTATCTATTCTATATTTTTGATAAGTACTAATAAACAATTTCAAATTTTTTTCACTTAATCTTAAATCTGTTAAAACATTCGCGACATCTTTGGCGGGTTCAGAAAATCTTAAAGATTCCCAGTCAATCAATTTTAATTTTTTATCCTTCGTTTCTACAATATTTTGAGGGCAAATATCCCCATGAATTAAGCCAAATTTATATTTTATTTTTTTCGGAATTTTAAATTTAACAGCATCCTCTAAATTATCTAACAATTTTTTATTTCTGTCCTTAGTAAATTTATTTATTCTTCTGGAACATTGACTTCTTCTTTTTAGAACACTATCAAAAAAATAATACTCCTTTTTCATACCCTTCGGCTTTATATTATGTAGTTCCGCCAAGATTTGAGCAAATTGTTTTATTTGATTATTGGTATATGTTCTCTTTCTATGCCTCCAAACTTTCCCCTCAATAAAATCCAAAATTATAAAATCGTATTTAAATATTTTATTTTTTTTATGTAGAAAATATACTTTAGGTGCAATTTTTAAACTTTCAATAATTTTTAAAGAATCATACTCACGCTCTGACTTCTCAAGCACAGCCATATCAAGATTAATTCTACAAATAAACTTCTCATTTTCTAAAGTAAAAATATAATTAATGTTTCCTTCTCCAATTCCTAATTTTTTAAAAGACTTAATCTTCACAATATTCACACCAAAAATATCTGCATCAATGGATTCAATAATCCTCTTCATTTTTTCAACCTCCATAGAAAAACTTAATTATCATTATATTAAAACCTAACGCCCCTCCGTCGATTTTTTATTTATAGCAGTTTAGTTCGTAGTGTAAAAAATTTCGTGGCGTACAAGCGTACGTAAGAAATTTTTTACCAAGAAATAAACGCTAGAAATAAAAAATCACTGGTTTTCAGATAGTCCTTTCCGCGCCCTAATCTGCTTAATAATTTTTATCTGCATATCGTTAGGCAACTTCTTAAAAGTCTGACTGACTAAACTAGAAACTCCCCTGCCCTCAGTCGCACTACGCAAATCAGAAGTCCATCCAAGCATTTCATGAACCGGAATCTCTGCTCTAATTGTAGCTCCAGTTTCATCCTGCTGAACATCAACTAAAATTCCTCTCTTAGTAGAAACCAACGACGTAACCGCGCCCATAAAGCTAATAGGCACTTCAATCTGATGAACCTGAACCGGCTCATAAATAGTCGGTACCGCCTTAGCAAAAGCCTCACGAAGACCCTCTCTAATAGCCGGGTATACCTGAGCAGGACCTCTATGAATCGCATCTTCATGCAATTTCAAATCAACTAAAGAAATCTTCAACTTCAAAGTCGGCTCCCTCGCCAAAGGACCAGCCTTCATAACTTCCTCAAAAGAATCTAAAACCAACTCAATAACTTCACCAATATGAACCTCTCCTTTAGTTTTATCCAAGAAAACATTCCCATTAAAAATATCCCTATATTGCTGCGCCTCGTCCCTAGAAATCCCAAGTCCAACCAGCGTTTCATCCAGCGCCTTATCTTTCTTCTTAATTCTGCCCTTCGGCAAAACGCCATCAGCAATTGCCTGAACAATCGCATCTTCTAATGGCTCAACCGTCAAGAAAAAACTATTATGTTTGTTTGGAGAACGACCCTCAGCAACATCACTAAGTTTCGAAACCGACTCCCTATAAACAATAATCGGAGGACCCATTTCAACCTCAAGTCCCTTCTCCGTCTTAATTCTATTTTCAATAATTTCCAAATGTAACTCTCCCATTCCAGACATTAAAGATTCACCAGTCTCTTCATTAATTTCAATCCTCAGCGACGGGTCTTCCTTTCCAACCTGTCTCAAAATTTCAATCAGCTTCGGCAAATCCGCAGTTCTCTTCGCACTGATAGACTTAGTAACAACAGGCTCAAATAAATGGCTAATCGCCTCAAACGGCTCAATTGGATTAGTAGAAACAGTTTCTCCGACGACAATATCTTTTAAGCCGACAATACCAACAATATTCCCAGCGACAATCTCACTAAGCTGAATCCTGCTCGCACCCTTATAAATCGAAACCTGCTGAGCCCTAACTTTTCTTCCAGCAATATTCATATACAACTCATCACCCTGCTTAATCTTACCACCAAACAACCGACCACAAGCAACCTCGCCAGCGTGAGGATCAATGACAATTTTAATAGGCACAAACGCAACCTCACCATCAATATTACAACTAAGCAAATCCTTACCTTCCTTGCTCTCTAAATCACCACGCCAAATTTTTGGAATTCTATATTTCTGTGCAGTTACAGGATCCGGATGATTATGAACTACCATATTCAAAATAACCTCATGAATCGGCGCCTTCTTCGCCAAAACTTTATATTCCTCCCCACCAGCCTCGTAAGCATCAATAATTTCCTTAAAAGAAATATTATTTTTCTTCATATAGGGAACACTCAATGCCCAATTATGAAAAGCCGAACCAAACGCAACCGAACCATCTGCAACATTAACTTGCCACTTTTGTTTATATTCGGGCTCAGCAATCTCAGCAATTAACTTATTTACACTATTAATAACATCAATAAATCTCTTTTGCATTTCTTCTGGGGTTAGCTTAACTTCCCTAATTAATCTGTCAACTTTGTTAATAAATAAAATAGGCTTAACCCTTTCCTTAAGTGCCTGACGAAGAACAGTTTCAGTCTGAGGCATAATACCCTCGGAAGCGCAAGTCAAAACAATCGCACCATCAACTGCCCTCATTGCTCGAGTAACATCACCGCCAAAATCGACATGCCCTGGAGTATCAATTAAATTAATCAAATAATCGTGACCTTCAACCGAATGAATCATAGAAACCGAAGCTGAGTCAATTGTAATTCCCCGCTCTGCTTCATCCTCGTGAAAATCTAAAGTCCGTGCCTTCCCTGCCAACGCCTCACTCATCATACCTGCACCAGCCAATAAATTATCAGAAAACGTCGTCTTGCCATGATCAATGTGCGCACAAATAGCAATATTACGAATATGTGTAGGATCTCTTTGTAACTCCTTAACCTTTGCCGTCGCATCAATTGCCATAACTAATTGATTGAAAAATTGCTTTAAAAACTTTTGTCTACCGAAAAATAATTTCACCGTCAATAATTAAATAATCCCGTTCCTACTTCATTTTTCTCACATAAACAAAAAAACCAGCAATAGCTAAAATAAAAAAAATCGCCCCAAACCAATTCGCACCATTCGTAGAAAAATTCGCAACAACATTCCCTGTAATATTCTGCAACAAAAACATAACACTCAGCGCAAAACTACCCATACTCAAAATCAAAGTCGTCCTACGGCTAACAATCTCTTCGTTGCCCCCTACAACCACGACCTCAACCTCAGGTCTCTTTATCTCACCCTGCCATTTCACCATCTTAACAAAACAAAAATACACTTTAAATAAATTTTGTAAACAATATTGTTAACGATGGCGTTAAACAATTTTAATTCTTAGTAGATTTAGACGAGGCGTGAGGTTGTGTGGTGTGCTTTTGCACATAAGCGTTCTCACAACGAAGTATAAATCACTAAGAATTAAAATTAACGAGCCGCGTCGGCTTGCTTTTCAATATCATTCCTCTTTCGAACAGCATAACTCTCACCCGAATTTTCGGCCGCCAGCATAATCTCTTTTGCTAATGCCTCGACGATAGTTGCCTTTTTATTGAACGCTTTGTCATAAGCCCCGTTAACAAAATATCGCAAAACCAAATTCAATCTTCGTCGTGGAGAAACATCAACCGCCTGCGGATATCTTGCCCCGCCATATTCGATAGCAATAACTTCGTCCCTCGGTGAGCCATTCTCGATAGCCTTAATAAAAACCTTCAAAGGATTCTCCCCCGTCTTCTTCTCTATAATTTTAAACGCATCTATAACAATACCTGTACACCGGGTATGCTTCCCCGTAATCCAGCCCGTAATAATTCTATGCTTCTTCCCTCGCGACCCAGGAACCTGCAACAAATTAACCAACCTCTCAATAACATTAACCTTCGCCCTCGTCGGGTCCCACTTAATCCGCCCGTGCGATTTCAACATCAACTTAGCGTTCAAATTAATAACTCTCTTCATCCCGGGGTCCTCAACCTTAACATCCGAAGCATCAAACAAACCAAAAATTTTCATTTCCAATACCATTATCTTCTACCCTTCTCGATCTTGCCCATCCAAAGTCTTGCCAATGGCTGATCATTTACTTTAATAACTTGAAACCTCACTCCAGACAAATCTCCCTTCGTCCGTCCCTGCTTCCCACCAATCCTCTCAATCATAATTTCGTCGTGCTCATCAACAAACTTCTGTGCCAGATTTCCAGGAATAAATGCGGTAATTTCTTTACCATTCTTAATCAACTGCACCCTGCAACATTTTCTCATAGCCGAGTTAGGTTGCTTAGCTTCCTTCTGAATTTTCTTAGTAACAATCCCCTTCGCCTGCGACGATCGTCCCAAAGAATCAAACTTCAGACTAATACCAAGTCGCTTCTTTTTATCAGGCAACCTATTGTCCCTAAACTTCTTCCGCGCTTTCTTCAACTTCCGTCCATTCATTAATCCCATAGTATAAGTTAAGTGAAATTTTGGTTTAAAAACTTTTGCCAAAAGTTTTTTCGTGAAACATTTCCAATGTTACTCTATAAATATTCCTAAGCAATCCTCAACTTTACAATCCCAAAAAAATTCTTCAAAACATCAGCAAGCTCTTTTTCCCGTTGACGACCTCGCCCAATCAAAGCCGCCTTACTCTGACGACCAGCGTTGACGACGAGAGAATCTCCTCGCATTTCAATTCCATTAAATTCAACTGGCGCCACGACGTCTTTAATAAATTTTCCAATTCCTTCACTATCATCACTCTCGGGCATAGCAACAACTTTAACTTTCTTCCGCAAAATTTCATTCAGCCTCTTAGCGTTAACCGCATCCCTTCCAATCGCAATCGAAACCTTACTTTTTGGAACCACAAAAATAATCTGATTATTATAAGAAAAAACCTTTGTCGTCTCAACCCTCGTAGTCTTAGAAAACAAATTAATATACCTCATCATCTGCATATCAATAACCTCAGCCATTTTTTATTCTCCCAAAAATGGATTCATGAAACATTTTTAATGTTACTTTTTTCCGAACTTTATGAGAAAAGCATGAAAATTGTTTGCAATTTACTTCTGCCATCTTACTTAATAGAAAAAACTTCGCACTCGAAATCAAGATTTAATTCCTTAGAAATGTCTGCCTTAGATTTCAAAACATCAAATTCAATTTTAGCAGCCTCGAGTTTTTCAACCGTCCCATCTCGAGTATCTTTAGAAATAAAAACCTGTTTTAATTTTTTATTTTTTAGCGCTTGCTTAACTCCAAAAAGAACATTACCTTTTTCCATAGCTTCCTTAATTTCTTTTATACTCATTTGTTCTTTCTCCCTTTCTTCTCATCCGCTAACGAACCAGTAACCTTAACCAAAAGACCAGGCAATCCAGTTCCAACAGGCACAGGCTGATTCAAAATAATATTCTCAATTACCGACGCCAACTTGTCCCTTCTTCCAACCTTAGTAGCCTGAACAAACTGAGGAACGGGAGTCTCAAATGAAGCCTTCGCTAAAATAGAACTCTTCTCAGAAATAATTCCCATACGAGTAATTCCCTTAGCAACACCCGAATTTGTCATTGTATCCGCAACCAACATAGCGTGCTTACCATCGACAGCAAGACCCTGCGAACTAATTACCTTATTAATCTCATTAACAATCAACTGCCGAGTCGCCTCAATGCCCAACACCTGCGAAACCTCATGAACATCATTACTTAAAATTCTATCAGCATCAACACCCTTGAACGACATAACATCTTTCAAATTAGAACCTGCAGTCAAAATAACATAATCCTTATCTCGCTTAACAACAAGAACTTGCGAAATGTTTTTAATACCAGTCAAAATAACTTCCTTAATTTTCTCCTTAACTTTATAGATAGTCTTAAAATTTTCCTTAGCCATATCAAGAACCATGCCATCAGATAATTTTTTAACATTGAATCCTTTCTCGCCAAGAATTTCAACCGCCTTATCCAAAGAAATATGCACACTCTTCAGAGCCTTCATATCAACACTAATCTTAATTTTCTTCGAACCGAAATCAATTGCAATGTCAGAGATAATTTCTTTCAACTTAACTTCCTTAACTTTCTCGGCAACAACTCTAGCGTCCTTTTCATTATTATGCTCCTTATCTAAATAAATTTCCATAGAAGGTGTCTTAGGTAACTTACGAGCATCCAAAATCTCAATAATACGAGGAAGTCCCTGAGTAACCTGCATCTCTGCAACACCCGCCGCATGAAACACATTCAGAACCATCTGCGTCGATGCCTCACCAAAAGACTGAGCAGTCACAATACCGATAGCCTCACCTGGCACAACTTTTTTATCTAAATGTTTAGCCGAAATATCAAGACCATCAAGACCATAAATAAACTGAATAATATTATTTGAAGCATCCCTAACTGTCCCGTCATAAGCCATAATTAAATCCTGCAAAGCATTAGCCAACCTTCTATATAAATAACCAGACTTAGGAGTTCTAAGCGCAACATCCATCAGACCATCCCTACCAGTCATAGCACCAAAGAAAAACTCCTCAGGCTCGAAACCCTTCATTAACGAACTATAAATAAACCCTCGTGCCTTTGGTGATAAATCGCCTCTCTTAAAAAACGTCAAAGTTCTATCAGTATACCCAAAATCAATTCTACGACCGTGCAATACCTGTTGTCCAACCGAACACGCAATCTGAGTAATATTCAACATACTACCTCCAGCACCCGAACCAATCATCTTACTAGCTAAATTATCTTTAGGGAAACCTGCCTTAACCGCATCTCCAATCTCAGTTCGTGTCTCATTCATAGCATGCAAAATTTGATTTTCCCTTGTCTCCTCGGCACTCTTCCCTGGCAATAATTCTAAACTACCATCATAATAACTCTCAATAATTTTAGCTGCCTTTTCTTCTGCATTCTCAATAATTTTAGCCGTTTTCTTTTTTACAGATTCGGGAACATCCAAGTCATCCATAGAAAGAGTAAATCCCGTCCTCGACAAAAAAGTAGTGCCAAGCGAAAAAACCTGTCTCAAAAGTTCAATAGCAGAATCACGATCGAGCTCTCTATCTGCAACTCTTAAAACCTCTCCCTTCCCTGTCTTAAAATTTGTAGCATCAAAACCCTTGCCGGAAACAGCCTTAGGTAAAATCTTCTCAAAAACATCCTTACCAGAATTAATCTTGTTTAAATGAGGCACTTCAATCCCCGCCTCGTGTAATAATTGCGAAGCATCCTCTTTACTCAATTCAGCCTCACCCAACATAAAATTACCACTAACCGCATCCTTAACACAACCAAGGAAATTCATATTATTTTTCGGAGAAAATAAATTAGCATTAACATTCAATAAAATTTTTGCTTCAGCTCGAGCTTCTTCAGTCTGAGGCGCATGAATATTCATCTCGTCACCATCAAAATCCGCACCATAAGGAGCACAAGTTGCAGGATGAATTCTAAAAGTCCTACCAGGAATTACCTTAACATAATGCGCCATTAACGAAGCTCTATGCAAAGACGGATGTCGATTAAACAAAACAATATCTCCGTCGACAAGATGTCTCTCAACAATATAACCAGGCTCAAGCTCCTCAATCAATTCGTCTCTCAACTCATCAACAATTCTCTTCCTCTTACCATCAATCCTCAAAATATAATTTGCCTTAGGATACTCTGTACTTGCAACCAACTTCTTCATTCTCTTCATATTAATAGAAGTCACTCTCTCTGCAACCGTCAAAATTTTAGCAATCTCATACGGTATACCAACCTCATTCAGTTTCAAATTAGGATCCGGAGAAATAACAGTTCGTGCTGAATAATTAACTCTCTTACCTGCTAAATTTTTTCTAATTCGACCTTCCTTACCTTTAATTCTTTCTGTAATAGTTTTCAAAGGCTGACCACTTCTATGCCGAGCAGGTGGAATCTTAGCAATCGAATTATCGAAAAAGGTCGTAATGTGATATTGCAACAAATCCCAAAGGTCTTCAATAATAACCTCGGGTGCACCTGCATTCAGATTTTCCCAAAGTCTCTGATTAGAACGAATAATATCCGACAGCTTATGAGTCAAATCATCCTCAGACCTCTCACCAGATTCCAAGGTAATCGACGGACGAACCGTAACAGACGGAACAAGCAATGAAGTTAAAATCGCACACTCTGGCCTCAATGTCTCTGCATTTATCCCTAAAACTTTCAAATCTTCATCTGGAACCTTAACCAATCTTTCTCTAATTTCCGACGGAAACAATCTCCTTCTCCCACTTCTAAAAGTAGTCGGCTTTTCTAACTTAACCTTCTCCTGAATAATTGAACAGTGCGGACATTTCTTTCCATCTTTTGCTTTCTTGATTCTATCAATTAAATTTTTGTCTAAATCTTTTTTATCCTTAATTAAAACCTTACCACACGCCTCACAAGTACTTCGAAGAACCAAATCAATGATAGGCAAATATTTGATATGGACAACCGGTCTCGCAAATTCAATTATACCAGGATGACCCAAGCACTCTTTTAATCGTCCACCACAAGTTCGACATCTAACGCCAGGATCAATCGCACCAAGCCTCAAATCCATCAAACCACCGTCGACAGGATATCCATCAACATCGTAAAGCTCCGGCGTCACAATCTTCGCAACACTCAACTTCTTAATTTGTTCAGGGCTAAGTAAAGAAAAACCTAGCTCCTTAATTTGTTTTTAATTGGTTTCATTTTATTCGTACTTGTTTTTCAATTCAAATTTAGTTAATAAATGCAATCCTTGCAACTCTTCAATCAACAACTTAAACGCATACGAAACTTCAACAAGCTCAACCTGATTTGAATGACAAAGCGAACAAACTCTCTTATTGTGAATCTGGTCGTCGATAACAATAGTCCCACACTTTGAACAAATATTAATTACAACCTTATCCGAATCGTAACGCTCTTTCAAAAGAAGCGACGCCCCATGACCGACCAAGGCTTCCTGCTCCATCTCCCCAAGTCTTAAAGCACCACCACGACTTCTACCCTCGATAGGCTGTCTTGTTAACAAAGCAATCTTACCCGAAGCTCGACCAAATATTTTATCCGCAACCATATATTTCAACTTCAAATAAAACATATTACCAATAAAAATCTTAATCGGCATTCTCTGTCCCGTAATACCGTTATACATAACTTCCTTTCCGCTCTGCCTAAATCCAAGCTTCTTCAAATTGTTTTCCAAACTATCAATTGTCTCTCCTGAAAAAGATGACGCATTAACAATCCTACCAGACAATGCCGCAACCTTTCCACCAAGAATATCCATCAAATAACCAACGGTCATACGAGAAGGTATACCATGTGGATTGAACATAATATCTGGCTTAATACCACCAACCGTAAACGGAATATCCTGCTCAGGTGCAATCATACCGACGATACCCTTCTGTCCGTGAGGCACCGAAAACTTATCTCCAATCTCAGGAATTCTAAGTTCTCTAACTCTAACCTGCGCAATCCTATTACCCTCTTTGTCATGAGTAAGAAAAACAGCGTCAATAATCCCCAATTCCTCTTGCTTAATAGCCGAAGAATTTTCTTTTTTTGTCTGAATTGAAATCTCACGGGCCTCACTTAAAAATTTAGGCGGACTAACTTTTCCAATAACAACCTCGCCCTCTCTTATCTCAGCCTCAGGATAAACAATTCCATCGTCTTCCAAAAATCTATAACTCTCCTCAGTTCTATAGCCAGAAACATCTTTATCTGGAATACAAATTTCATCCCGAAGACCGCCAGCATAATTCAACTCAACCGAAACATAAGGCTTAAATCGCGAACTTCTACCAAACCCTCTATCAACAGAACCGCTGTTCAAAACCGTAGCATCCTCCATATTATAACCTTCGTAAGGCATAACCGCAAGAATAACATTCTGTCCAACAGGATGAACATTTAAAGTATCATAAGTAAAACTTCGTACCAATGGTTTTTGTGGATAGTGCAATAACGAAACGTCATTATCAATCCTCACGGGGAAATTCCCAGCATAAAGACCAAGTCCCTGTCTGTAAGCCCTAGAACCACCTTTAACCATACGTGCTGGGGGATCATGATTTCCAAAAGGAATCAACGAAACACTAACACCAAAAATATCCATCTCATCAACCTCTAAATGTGTATGTTCCTCAGTTAGCCCCTCCTCTTTAAGACAAATATAACAATCATCTTCCTCGGCAGCATCAAGATATTCCAAGATTCCTTTTTCAAATAAATTCTTCCAAGTTAGAGAATCGTTTTTGACCATAGCCAAGTGCTCCTCTTTCAATCTAGACTTACCATTTTCAACAATAATCAGAGGCCTAATTACCCTACCAATCTCAGAACTAATAAAAATTGTATCTAAAAATCTATCAAATCTAATGGACATTTCAATAGGCAAATTTTTTGTTCTTCTCTCGCCCCTAACTTTCTTTACAAAAACATCTGCATCTTCTGTAGCTCCAACAAACCGACCATTATAGAAAACATCCAAAACACCGTCGTCGCTCATACCACTATTTTTCAAAACCTTTATAACATTCTCGTGCTCCATAGTAGTCCTCGTAGAAATTCTCGCCAACAAAGCCAAGTTTTTTCTCAAACCAATCTCCGTTCCCTCAGGAGTCTCAATCGGACAGAATCTACCATAATGCGTAGGATGAACAGTCCTCGCAGCTAAATTTTCCTGCTCTCCGGGTAAAGTAGAAGTCACCCTCTGTAATTGAGACATAATCGCGAACGAATTATTCTTATCCATATTTTGTGTAACACCCTTTCGCTCACCAATCCACGAACCAGTTGCAATCGCACTTTCAACCCGATGAGTAAACAAAGTCGACTTCGCAATTGTTTTAATAGAATAAAATTTCCTTCTCTTCACTGTCTTCTGTAAAGTATGCTGGACCTCTCGTAAAAGAATATTAATATTAACCCTAAACAAATCAGACAACAAATCGCCCGAAAGTCTAACTCTCTTATTCGCATAATGATCCTTGTCCGTCATAGCCGCACTTGGATTCTCCTTAGCAATATAAAACTGTTTAATAAATTTACAAAGTGTCTTAGCTTTCTCTAGCCGTGCATTCTTATCCAAACCAATATGTGGTAAAAAATACAAATCTATCCTCTGCCTAACTCTATCAAGCATTTCCTTATTTGTTCCCTGTAACGAACTCTTCTCCGCAATCCACATCAAAGCATCATTCACGCTCACAATGTCCGCATACTCATAAAGATTAACAATCAAACTATCCGTCTGTTTCCTAATTAATTTAACAATATCCGCATCACTCGTAAGTCCCAACGCTTTCAATAAAACAATCGTGGGTATATCTCTAAAACGCGAAAACGACGTTTCCAAAATTCCCTCAGGACTTTCAATCAAAGAAATAGGAATTTTATAAGCACCTCTCTGAGAAAACAATCTAAGCATCAAACGCTTTTTGATTTTCTGCCATTCGACAAAAGTCTGATTAGAAGCCAAATCTTCAGCCATAACCATCACCCTCTCGTTACCATTAATTAAAAAATAACCACCATAATCTTTAGGATCAATATAATTCTTAATCAATTCCTCCTCGCTCATCCCATCAAGATTACAAAACTTACTCTTAACTATAACCGGAATTCGACCAAGCTGAACTTCCTCGCTCTCAACTTGCCCCGCATAATTAATTGTCATCTCCATCCAAATCGGCGCCGAGTAAGTCAACTTTCTTAATCTAACTTCAGCAGGAGTAACGAGTCTCGAAGAACCATCCGACTCAATCATGTTGGGTTTGCCGACCCTAATTTTACCCAACTTAATTTCGAAATCGTCGTTAGACAAAGCATCAGATAACTCAGTAATAATTTCCTGCATCCTGTTTTCAATAAAATCATTAAACGATTTAATATTAGATTCGACTAGCGAATGATTCTGCAGAAATTTCTTAATTAAAATGTGTTCATTTGCTTCAGCCATCTTATATCACAACCCTGTAATATGTTTCGTCAACCCGAGAAATCTTAACAACATCGCCAGTCTCGCAACCTTCCGGAAGCGCTGGGTCCTTTTTAGAAATCTTTGGTAGTTGTGCCAATGCAATATTAAACTCTTCAAGAAGTTTTTTTACTTCATTCTGACTTAGTTTCGTGTGCTTCGGTTGGAGTATATGCATTTTGCTTTTAGAACATCCCTTTAGATATCAAAAATATCAAAAATGCCTTTAAAAACCTTTTGCTTTTTGTTATTTCAAAGTAGTTCGTGCAAAAATTCATAATTTTTACATAAAAAATAAAAAGATTTTATCGAGGGGAAAGTATGTGGCTGAAATGTAAGGTTATATAGACTAGGGGGATTAAAAGAACTTCACGTTCTTTTAGAAATCTGCAAGATTTCGGCCGAGCTTCTTTGAAGCGACGGTTGAACCATTGGGTTCAAATCTTTATGGCCCCGAGGGGATTTGAACCCCCGACACCTGGATTGCTTCCCCAGAAGTACCTACAGGGTAAAAGTCCAGTGCTCTAACCAGGCTGAGCTACGGAGCCATATAACTTTAAATAAAAATTTAGTTTAAAAAACTATCCAATTACATTTTTTCATACTGCTGAACTTCTTTGTTTAAAAGTTCAAACTCAACACCAGCTTCCTTAAAAAGATTTTTGGAATCTTGAGCTGCATGATAATCTTTAACCGCAACAACTCGTTTAGCCCCAGTCGTAATAATCAACTTTGCACAGACATAGCACGGAGCCATGAAACAATAAAAAGTAGAACCATCCAAAGAAATTCCCAACTTGGCCGCCTGACAAATAGCATTCTGTTCAGCATGAGTAGTCCTCACACAATGATTCGTCACCTTCCCATCTTCATGAATAGTCTCCTTGAACTGATGACCAATATCATCACAATGACAACACCCAGGAGGAGAGCCAACATAACCCGTTACTAAAATACGCTTATCCTTAATAACCACACACCCACCACCACCAGCCCTCGCTCTATCGCAAGTAACCCTTTTAGAAACAGCTTCCATAATATTCATAAAATATTCATCCCACGTCGGTCTAACGTGTTTTTTATTTTTATCTCCAATCCCACTCAAAACCCTCTCAACTTTATTATACAACTCGGCAATCGTCCAATCATTCTTAAAATTATAATCCGCCATCTCGATACACCTCCGAAGATTCTGCTTATTCGGATCACTTGAATTCATCTCCCTTTGTTCCTGAATCACAAACTCATCAAATGAAATCCTGTCCGTCCCACTTGCCCGCTCAAAAATTCTTGAATACCTCGTCTCAACATCTGCATCAACCGCGAACAAAACAAAGCCATCTTTCTCCTTCAACGCTTCAACCTCTCCAGGACATCGCAAACTCTCCAAAACACAATCTCCACCCTCAGCCTTCGCTTTTTTATACAACTCCTCAACAATATAACTAGGACCAAACTTCGACCTCAAATCATTCGCAACCAAAACCATATTTTCCCGATTCGACTTCAACCCTCTCTTTAAAATTTCCTCCACCAAAAACTCCCGCACGGAATAATGTTTAAAATTCTTTTTCAAAAGATACTCAACAATCGTCCCC
>JBDRJI010000016.1:0-2087 GCA_043815105.1 archaeon | reverse complement strand
GTGTCGTGATTGTATTTTATAAGAGCAAGCTCCCATAGTAAATAAGCGTATAGCCTAGCTTACTTCGTTAAAAACGGTTACTAGGACAAAATTGTATAATAGAAATGCTATAAAAATCTATTGGCTTGTTAAATCATCAATTGCTTTTCTAACTTCAGACTCATTAGCAGAAGCAACATAATCTCCAATTACAGAATAAATTTGATCAGTTGTTAATAGTCTTCCTCTTAGTTGGTCTCTTTCATCTAAAGCACTGCCAAGTTGATTAATTCGTTCAGATTGTAACATTCCTTCTAAGCTTTGAAGTTGAGCTCTTGCTTTATCGACGTCGACGCCTTGGTTCGCATCTTGCGAACTAGTGAAAATCTTTGATTTACTCTCGGCGTTAGTATTAGCGTCTCCGACGCTATCAAAGGCGAACCGCCCACTGACGTCGTCAAGCCAGTTCCCCGCATCCGACCTAGCCCTGCAGTCGAGCCTGCCGACGCACCACGCCTTCAAGACTCCTTTATTGCTAACATCAGGCACGTATTGTCCCATCATTGTAACATAACCATGTTCGCTTTTCCCTAATTCAAATGTATCATGAATTAATTTTTGAATCTCTTCTATAGATTTGTTTTTTTCACCTTTAACTCTCAAGAATGGTTTTTCAACATAATCTGGATGTCCTAATTTTGTTAATATTAATTTGTGTTTCATAGCTTGAGCTTCTGTCAAATCTTTATCAAGAATCAATCCGTTTCTTTGAAGAGTATAAACACCGTTCCCATCTAATTTTTCCCATCTTCCATCAATATCCAAATTTACTCCATAATTAACTAATTCTTCATCGGGGTTAATTAAACCTAAACCAAATCTTGCTGATTCTGTTAATTCTCTGCTCCCAGTTTCATAAGGCAAAATAACTTTTACATCTTTCCCTTTTGTTGCTGATAATGTCGAAGTGTCCCAATACTTAGTAGCTATTTGAGGAGCATTCTTAAAATTTCTAACTCCTAAAAGTCTTATATCTGCTTCTGAAAGAATAACCCCCTCGCCTTTTTCATATCTTGCTAAAAGTACTGGAGCTGTGTCTACATTTCTCCCGTAGTGATGTTCTATTGTTCTCCCATTTTTTAATTGAATGTTTTCCATAATATATCTTAGAAAAAAGACTTTATAAATCTTTCTGTTGTTACCTTTCAAGAAGAGTTACAACTCGCTATTCATAAACTCCTCAACAATTTTCGCCGCAACCTTCACTGTCTGATAATCATATTTTTCATCTTTCTCTGGAACAACCTCAACAACATCCAACACCTTCAAACTCTTAATACAAAAAATTCTCCTCAATAAATAAAACAACTCTCTCGAAGACAAACCATTCGGCTCAGGATAACTAACCGCCGGAGCAAATGCAGGGTCGAGCACATCGACATCAACCGAAACATAAACATCTTTCCCATTCGCCTTTTCAGTTATATAATCCGCCACCGCCTCCAAATCAAAAATCTCGCCAAAAACCTTCACCCCACTTTCTTCCAAAAACTCCCTCTCAACATCCTCAATCTTCCGAACCCCAACTAGAATCACATTCTCCGCCTTAACCAATCCCCTCTCAATAATTGCTCTCAAAAACTCCTCATGCGTCGGCTCTTTCATCGTCGGCATACAATCCGCGTGTGCATCAAATACAATCAGAAAAGCTTTTTGATTCAATTCGCTAAACGCCTTAAAAATCGGATAAGTTATTGAATGGTCGCCCCCAACAAAACAAACTTTTTCATCTTCCTTAAAAATTTCCTTCGCCCGAGAATAAATTATCTTCTCCGAACTCTCAACATCTGAATTGTCAACCTCAATCTCTTCTGTCTCTACTCCAAGCTCCGCCAAAACTTTCTCTCCCATTTTCTCCGGACCCATCTTCCCCAAAGCATTAACCCTCGGCACACTAACAATTTTCATATTGATAAAAAAGATAGGGAGATTTTAAAATTATGTATTAAGGCCCTAAACTAAAACTAGCATAATCAACTTTAGAAGCAAGAGCCTTAATATCGTCCAAACTCACCGCATTAATTTTTTCCTCATACTTATAATAATTC
>JBDRJI010000015.1:0-6067 GCA_043815105.1 archaeon | reverse complement strand
CTGGTTGGTTGACGAGATTAGGGTTGGGAAAAAAGTTATTAGAGCGGATTGGGACGGTTTGTCGTTGGAAGATATTGAATTGTTAAAGAATAAAAAGAAGGTCAAGATTAAAGAAGGATTGCCGTTTGTACCAGCGTTTTTAATTGCGTTTTTGGGATATGTATTCCTGAAAGATTGGTTAATTGCGTTTTTGATGGGAATGATATAGATAGTTAAGGAATTCTTATGGGTAATATCGGAATGTCTATTTCTTCGGGTTCGGCTTTTTTCTCAATTTTGATTTCTTCGATTTTTTTTATTTCTTCCTGTAAAGATTTAAGTTCTTCTTCTGTGGCTTGTCGTTTTTCAGTTTCTGTTCCATAAATTGGGATGACTTCAATCAAGGAGTGGTCCATTATTTTTAATTCTTTGATTTGTATTTCTTTTGGGTTGAATTTCTTTTGGAGTCTTTTAGAAATTTCTTGGGCAAGATTTTTTGATGATTCTGGGACTTCACCTAAATGTTCTTTCGGGAGGATAAGGGCGTGTCCTTTGCTTAGCGGGTTGAGTTCAAGAATTGCGATATTATTTTTGTCTTCGGCGATTTTGTAAGAGGGAGTTTTGTTTGCTATAATTGAACAGAAAATACACTGTCCGCCCAAATGGGTCAGTTTGTTTTGTTCGATAAAGGTTCCGACCTGTTCGGCTGTCATAGAATTAATTTGTTCTTTTATTTGATTTCTTTTATCTTCTGGAAAATTATCTAATTGAGTTAGAAGATGTTCTTTTATTTTATCTGCCTCTTCTTTTGTAATCGCCATGCTTGAGATAAGTTTTTCTGGGTTATAAATTTATTCTATCCAACCACTCTTCGATAATCAATTAATTCAACTGACGAGATGCCTTCGATTTCGCCTAGTGCGTTTTCTACTGCGTCCGATTCCTCGTCTTCAGAAAGTGCGATTGTCACAATTAGTGCTTTAAGTCCGAATGCAATTGGCTCTTCTTTTGCCTCTTCAAAAACTCCGGATTCGAAAGTTTCTACTTTTTTTTGTATTTCTGTCTTGAGTTTTTCTAAATCTGTATCTAAACTTTCAGGCATTATTTTAAATTGTATTCCTGCTGTAGCCATTTTATATTTCTAAGGTCCTACCCGTCCACATTTTGGACATTTATATTCTATAGATAAACTTCTGCACCTGCTACATCTGATAATTTCTTTGCCACATTTTGAACATGGTAATTTTACGCCTTGCGATGTTTCTTTGCTACAACCTGCACATTTCATAATTAATTGTCTTGATTTTAGTTTATAAGTTTTGTGCTACAAAAATTATAATTAATCTATATCAGTTTACCCAGTAGGCGCTTCTGGTGAAGCGTAATGCTACTATGCGGTCTATCTCAATAATACTTAAATAGTGTTGGAACTTTTTTTACTTATGCAGAATTACGATTTACTTGTGGATAGAATTGCGAAGGCGGCTAAGCTCGAGAGGGAAGAGGTTGAGCGACGTATTGAGGCGAAGAAGGCGAAGTTGTCGGGGCTGATTTCTAAAGAGGGGGCGGCACAGATTATTGCGGCTGAACTTGGAATTAATTTTGAGGACCAGACTTTGAAAATTAGTGAGTTGATGGCGGGGATGAGGAAGGCAAACGTTGTGGGAGAAATTATTAATTTGTTTCCGATTAGAGAGTATTCAAAAAACGGACGTGAAGGGAAAGTTGCTAATTTTATTTTGGCAGATGAGACAGGAAATACTCGTGTTGTACTTTGGGATGCTAATCATATTGGGTTGATTGAGAGTGGGGCGATTAAGAAAGGAGATGTTGTTGAGATTAGAGGTGGTTCGACGAGGGATGGAGAGGTTCATTTATCTGGGTTTGGAGAGTTAAAGAAGAGTAAGATTGTTATGAAAGATATTAAGACAGAGGCGATGGTTAGCGAGAAAAATTTAGCCGAGGCTCAGCAGGGGCAAAATATTAGAGTTAGAGGAGTCGTTGTTCAGGTTTTTCAGCCGAGATTTTATTCGGTTTGTCCGGATTGCAATAAGAAGGCAGTTCAAGAGGGTGAGAGTTACAGGTGCGCGGAGCATGGGGTTGTGAAACCGAAAAAGAAGGCGATTTTGAATTTCGTTTTAGACGATGGCACGGAGACAATGAGGGTTGTTATGTTCAGCGATCAAATTAATTCTTTGGTTCCAGAGGAAGACTTGAAAGACGAGAAGAAAGCGACGGCGTTTAGAGATGATTTTATCGGAACGGAAATTTATTTGTCTGGCACGGTGAAAAGGAATCAGTTATTTAATAATTTAGAGATTGTGGCCTCTGATGCTGAAAAGGTTGACCTAGAGAAACTAATTCAAATTCTTAACGATTGATGTTGCGTTGAACGAACCCTTATATATTGATATATACACTGCGAGTTCGTCCGCCTTGCCTGAATCTGCTAAGAATTAGAATTGGAGGGTTTTATTGTGTTTCTCAAAAAGATAAAATTGATTAGGTTGTTCCACATTCCCCTCGCTGATTTTCTCAGTCATAATCTTTATAAATTGGTTATACCACTTGTTTTTAGCACATGAGTTATAAAAGAGTTGTCAAGAAAGGAGGGAAAGTATATGGGCCTTATGTCTATGAAAGTTATAGAGATGAGGATGGCAATGTTAAGAAGAGATATCTTGGAAAACCTGAAGATAAGAAGAAATCTACCCACCCCTTTATTTTTCTCGTCGGTATTTTGACATTATTTTTAATTGTAGGGATTAGTTATTCCACAGATTTTTTATTTAATGACGCTGAGATTTCTGGAAATATTTTTGATTCAGTAAAGGAATTTTTTATCGGGACATATAATGGTCTTACGGGATTGATTATTACCGAAGAAGATGTTGCAGAACAAGTTGAAGAAGAACAAGTTGAATCCTCGCAGGATGACTCTGGTGATTCCGAAGAAATTATTGAAGAAGAAGTTGAGGAGGTTGAAGCGATTGAAGATATTGAAGAAGCCATAGAAGAAGAGGCAGAAGTTGTTGAGGATACAGAAGAAGTGTCCGATGAAGAAACTGAGGTGGCAGAGGAAGTAGAAGAAGCGGTGGAAGATGAAGTAGAAGCTGAAACCGGAGGGGATGAGGGAATTGAGATGGCGGAGGATGTTGTCGAAAATGAAACACTAGTGGACATTAACGAAACAATTGTAGAGATAAATGAAACTCTTGTAAACGAGACATTTATAGAAATCAATGAAACTTTGATTAATGAAACTCTTGTAAACGAAACTCTAATCAACGAAACAATTATAGAGATAAATGAAACTCTTGTAAACGAGACGATTATAGAAATCAACGAAACTCTTGTAAACGAAACTCTTGTAAACGAAACAATAATTAATGAGACGGTGGTTGTTGAGGTTGTTGAGAATTTGACGACGTTGCAGTACAGAGCGATGATTGGTAAGCCGGTTAAATGGTTGAAGAAGCTTAATGTTTCCGAGGCTGAAAGTTTGAGTATTGAGATTCCTAAGTTGGCAGAGAATGTGAGTGTTTTGGTCGATGAGGAAGTTGGAGATGCCGAGCGGGAGATTGAGGAGTATGATGTTTTGGTTGATGAGGCAGACAAGGAGGAGATTGTTTCTGGGGTTTTGACTGGGTATGTAGCTATGGATATTGATTCGGGGCGAGGGATTTTCACAAAGTTCTGGAATTGGATTTTGGATTTTAGAGTTTCTGGGAATGTTGTTTTAGAAGAAAAGCTTGAGTTAGAGGGGGAGATTAGTGAGACGGCGGAGAGTAAGATTGTTGATGTTGAGAGAATTGTGAATGAGACAAATGCGGAGAATGTTGCGGTTGAATATTATACACCGGCACCGATTGCCGTCGAGTCGAATTTTTCTGGAGGAAAGTTGGTGACGGTTTCGGCAGAAGATATTTATAATTATACTGACGTTTTGGCTTATAGTTTGATTGGGGAAATGAATGTTCCCGTCGAGGATAGCTCGAAGTTGAGTGTTTATTGGAGAGCGTCTTATGAGGATGCCGTGAGATATGGGTATATTGAGGAGGACGAGGAATTAGGAAAAGAGAAGAAGGAAAAAGATTCCGAGAAACCCGAGGAGGAGGAGACTTTTTTAGTTGATGAAAATGAAACTTCTGTAGATGCTAATTTTAGCGAGGAGGATTTGGTTGAGGTTAATGATACGAAGAAAGATAAGAAGGATAAGAATAAAACGAGTTTGATAACGGGGGATGTTGTGGCAGATTTAATAGATGATGATTTTGTAAGCGTTCCTGATTATGTGAGGGTGGCGGTTAATTTTTCTGTCCACGATTTTGACGAGGACGGTTTTATTGATTATATTGAGTGGATTGTTCCGCATTTGAGTAATCAGACTTATGAGATTTCTATTACGATTTTGAATGTGCAGTCGTATCCGACTGTTGGTGGGAATTGGACGGTTGGTTTTAATACGACGGGCGAGGCGAATTTGACAATCAGCGCTTTTAATGAGACGAGTTACGGATTTGAGCAGGAAAATAGTTCTGTTGATTTGGAATTTTTGGAATTGAAGTGTGGCGAAGAAATACAAAATGTTTCGGTTTTGATTAATGGGACGGCCGTGCCTTATAATGTTTATTTGATGAAGAAAAGAGTTGAGGAAATCAGGAGGGAATTGGATGGATAAAAAAATGATAGTTTTTGAGAACAAGAAGATTAGACGAGTTTGGCATGAAGGGGATTGGTGGTTTTCTGTTGTTGATGTGGTTGGGGTTTTGACGGAGAGCTCGATACCAAAAAGATACTGGTCTGATTTGAAAATTAAATTAAGTGAGGAAAGTTTTGAAGCGTACGATTTTACCGTACGGTTGAAATTAGAGGCTCCTGATGGAAAATTAAGAGAAACTGACTGCGCAAATAAACAGGGGCTTTTCAGAATTATCCAGTCTATTCCTTCTAGGAAGGCGGAGCCATTTAAGTTGTGGCTGGCGAAGGTTGGTAGCGAGAGGATTGATGAGATTGAGAATCCGGAGTTGGCACAGGATAGAGCCAGAGAATATTATAAAGAAAAAGGTTACCCTTTGGATTGGGTTGAGAAAAGATTGAGAGGGATTGCGATTAGACAGGACTTAACTGACGAGTGGAAAAATCGGGGAATTGAGGAGAATAAAGATTTTGCTATATTGACGAATGAAATATCTAAAGCGACATTTGGAGTTTCTATTAAAGAGCATAAGAAAATAAAAGATTTGAATCCGAAATTTAAGAATCAAAATCTGCGAGACCACATGACCGCACCCTCACTAATTAGTATTGAAATTTGGTTGGGGCAGACCCATTTAGAATTGATTTTTGGGATGTTGGGGGAGCGAGTTGCGACGGAAATTACTCAAAATAGAAATTCTGATGGATTTAAAGAGTGTAAGGATTCTGCTGTGGAGGGTGGCGATGTTGCGGGAAGGGCGAGGAGAGATGCTGAAAGTAGAATTGGCAAGTCGGTTGTTTCGAAAGACAATTATTTAGACTTGCAGAAAAGTAAGAAGTTGGAAGAGAAAAAGAAAATAAAAATTGCGGAGATAATTGAAGAATGAAAAATAAACTAACTATATTATTAGTCTCGATGATTGTTTTAGTAATCGCTGTTTTTGTTGTTGCTCAGACTCAATCGGAATTAGAAGCTGAGCTTAGTAATTTGACTCAGGGGTTGGTTGATGCGAATTATTCTTGGCTTGTTAATTATGCGGGGGAAGTTTCAAATATTTTTGTGGAGAATTATTCTTGTAATTCAACTGGTTATGAAACTTCAAAAGTTTTGACTGAGGGGGTTCACGATTTGTTGTTTGAATTTGGGGGGGCGAATGCGACGGCGCATAATTTTGCTTCATATAGAACTTGGTTCAACTCCTCCTGGACATACAAAAAAGACATAACAATAGACTACACAAAAGTAAACGGCTCTCAAGTTAATTTCCCTGTTTTGATTAATACAACCGACACAGATTTAATCACGAAAGCACAAGCAGACGGCGACGATATTGTTTTCGCAGATTCTAACGACGATAAGTTAGACCACGAGATAGAGTATTATAATTCT
>JBDRJI010000014.1:0-4317 GCA_043815105.1 archaeon | reverse complement strand
AAGTTCCGCTAAAAGTAATTCTGGATCATGTCTTAAATCGGGTTTCACCAACGGTGATTCAAAAGTTGCATTTGCAGTTGGATAAATTATCGGAATCGAAAATTCCTTGTAGGATGAAATATTGAAGTAAGAAAAAGTTTGTTCCGGAGTGAATTTGATTTCCTGAGTCGCCAATGGCTCTAACGATAATTCGTTCTCGCCATATGTCAAATTTAGTGTTACACTTCCCTTATTTATTAGTTTTATCGTCGGAGTTGCGGTTGTAAAAACAAAGCCAGGTTTAATTGATAATATTTCGGTTGAGGTTTCATTCGTTTCTTCGTCGAGCATTATTTCATCCGTGACGTTAAAAAGTTTTGTTATTGTAATTGATTCTAAACTATCGTTTTCCTTATATAGGACATCGGAAATTTGAACTGAAAAGATTCCTTGCCTCGTTGCATAAACGTATAAATAATGAACCCCATTATAAAACATAATATCCGATTCGAAAGATATCTGTTTCCGACCTTCATAAAATTCTATATCTGACTGTTCAATTTGTTTTGAAAATTCACCAGTAGTGGATATCGTCGCTATAATTGTTTCGCCAGACTGCGTCTGCTCGTGCTGAAACGTTAATAACGGCGTAGCTGTCGCTAAAGATATTAAAAATAACGATAGGAAAATTATTGCGCCTCTTTTCATAGTTTGGGAAGAGTTAGGAGATTAATAAATTTAACGAGACATATCTTTTAGTTTTTGAAAAGTTTCCGACATCGCACTATCCCTATGAGTTGGT
Source organism: archaeon (assembly GCA_043815105.1). Lineage (GTDB taxonomy): Archaea > Nanobdellota > Nanobdellia > Pacearchaeales > GW2011-AR1 > JAGVXH01. Next base: position 3,536 of record JBDRJI010000014.1, on the reverse strand, counting down.
CGTGATGGCATTCGAGTAACTGGAGGACTGGGTCTTCTTAATGGAGGGAATCCAGGTCGTGGTGGCATTCCAGGTCGTGGTCCTCGCGGAGCTCCACCCTTTCCATCATCTTTTTTAAACTTAGTTTGAATCTGGAACCATAATAATTTTAACTTATCTCGATAGATATATCCTATTGCTCCAAGAACAGCTATAATTAAAACTATTAATACCCATATCCACCACGAACTTGATGTTTCTGTCGTAGTTGTTTGTGTTCGGCAACAAACTCGAGCTCCTCCGCAGGAATATGCCGGCATCGATTCTTGATATTCGGAACAGCTATCCATACAAGTATAAAAATTCGCCTCGCATTCATTTTCTTGAGGTCTATCTTCGCATGTTCCGACGCAACACATGGAAATATCAGTAGACTTTCTTTCATTACCAATACATACCTCGGCATCCGAACACTCCTCACCGCCATACTCGGAGCAAGTCAATATATTTTCATTCATACAACACGTGTCTGATAGCGATGCACAGAAATAATTATTTCCGACATCTTCAGAACTCGGGCAGTCAAATGAAGGGATACAAAAATAACCAGCTTCAGAACAGTATGTTATGCTCGCGCCCGAAGACGAAAGACCACTTCTTCCGGATAGCGCCCATAGAGCAATTGCGGTGTCTCGAACCGAGTTTTGCCAGCAACCATTAGAGCCTTGTGAAAAAAGCAACCAGTCTCGTGCCTTTATAATTTGTTCTGAAGACGAGCCTCCGAGAGCAATTAGTGCCAACGATGTATCATAAAATCGATTGTATGCCGACGAGTCCGCTTCCCAATAATTTCCGAGTTTTTGGTTAGCAATTAATTGAGTAGCATAATCTTCGTAGTTTGTTAACATATAAATAAATGCTTCCGGCAAATAACGTTCGTTTGTATCTGCCATAGCAATTACGTAAGGAATAAATTCTTCAACATTATGCCCGGTTTTTAATAGTGCTAATGTCGCCCACGCCGTAGCTTCATAATCGCAAGAGTTCACACCAAAACATTTCGAATTAACCTCCAACTTAATTGAACCAAATGCAGGAGAAGACTCCGTTCCCTCGAGGACATAAATGGTCGGAGAATTTTTATTCTTATATAATAAATTTGCTATAAAGGGCTGGTCACATTCAATAGAAAACTCTTCTTCGTAACAACTTGACGAAACTTGTAACCAGAAATTTGATTGTGCCAAAGTTAAACACGAGCCTGCACTCGAATCAATTTTTTTATTTATACCAACATTTATCGTGTAATCATTTGTTTTGTATCCAATATGACACTCAGTTTCTTCGTTCGAATCCTGTTGCATATACCAAATTAAATCGGTAGGGATTTGTTCTTGTTCTAATAGCCATTCTTCTGCAGATTCAGTATCTTTACCCGCGTGCTTCAACGCCAAAATTGCCAACGCTGTATCTCGAACACTACCCCAGTTGTCCGATGTCTGTCTGTCTTCTAACTCGTCTACACAATCAGAAAAAATATTATTCGGAGTTGCCATAATTGTCAGCGCTAATTCCTGTGTTGTCAAACTCGAGCAGTCTCCCGCCTTTTCTTCAAGGCAGATAAACCCATCCTCGACCTTATCCGTGCTTTGTTGGGTTGTCACGGTTTCATTATCTTGGGCAAGGGATAGCGGAACTAGCGAGAACAACAATAAAAATAAAATAGCAAACACGCCCGTCTTTTTCATATATTAACAAGAAGTTAGTTGTTTATAAATATTATCAAATTTCCGGCTTCTTCGATTTTTCTTCCAACTTCTGAGTCGTCCGAGTTTTCAGTCGCATCGCCATTTTAATTGTGTAGTTGATTGGATTTTTTATGCCGGGTTCTGGCGGATTGTTGATTCCGAATTCTTTATAGATTGGTTTGTCATAATTTGGAGGGAGACGTTTATTTTTCAGAGACCACGCGATTTGAGATTTTATATAACCCTGTTTTAATAGCTGGTAGTTTTTATTATTCCATTTTTCGATTCTGGCTTCGATAAAATCTTGTGGAAATTCAAGAGAAGTAAAAAATGCCAAGAGCAGAGACAGCGCCCGTTTTCTCCCATCAGCCTTAATTCCCTCGAGAAGTTTTTTAATTATCGGCGGGAACATATCTTCGGTAATCGAAAGTCCTTTGACATCAATCGGTCCGCCTTCATATTTTTTCGTTTCTTCTTTCGGGCTGTTATTACGATTTTCTTCTATCGCCTGAATCAAAAGCTGCTTTGCCTCACCCTCTTCGCAATCCGGCATAAACGATTTAGGATTTATTATTTTCAGCGGGTCTGCATCTGTCGGTTTAAAATTTTCAATTTGCTCTTTATCCAAAACAATCGAAGCGAACGCAGTTTTTTCATGAAGAGAATACGGGGCGCGAAAAAGATGTCGCGGTGAAACCAGAACTATGTCGACGGAATCTTCAGTTGACTTGATTGTAATTTCCTCTTTAAATTTTTGCTGAGTATTATGTTGCTGGATTCCTCCGAATGAACTCGTAGCTTCAAGTTTGGCGGTGTTAATTTTACAAGTTTCACAATACTGAATTTCTCGTAGTGAGACCCGATTCATTTTGCCATTGCACGACGGACAAATCATATCTTTTCGATTTGATTTCATAGACTCTACTTCAGTTCTACATTTGATATCAGGACAGACATATTTCCCGATTGTTTTGGTTTTCGTCGGCTGACCACATTTTGGACAAGTATGCTCGGAAACCAACTCGCCCTGTTCTTTTAGTTTTTCACGACTCGAGAGCTTGAGAATTTCTTCATTCATCGGATTTCTAATTCTATTAAATAGGTATTTCGCTATATACCTGGGCCATTCGGGAAACTGGTTTTTTGTTTCGATGTCGCCGACAAATTTTGGAAACGCTTTAAACGGGACTAAAATATGGAATCCTTTCGAGCCAGAAAATTTTATTCCGTAGTTTTTTATGCCGTGTTTTTCAAGTTCTTTAATTAGGAGTTTCGCGGCGATTTTGCCATAGTCCAAAAACGGGGAGTCAATATCTATAAGCAGATCCCACCCCGTTTTGATTTGATTATATTGTTCGGGAGTCATATCTGTGTTGATATCGAGCGGATTTTTCCAAATTTCTTCAGAGCAGTGAAACGAGGTCGCACCCTGTCGTGCGGTATTAAGGATATCAGATGGATAGTCAAAACAATCGGGTCGTTTCGCGAAAAATTTATTATTAAAATTTGCGACAGACTCCCTATGTTTGCAAAAGTCGAACATCGCTTGCTGAATGTCCTTTCTCGCATAATAAGATAGCGCTATGACTTGGACTTTGGTTAAAGGTTTATTATCCATATAATTATAAGAAATAATAGTTTTTAGAGATTGTTGTGATTGGAAACTTTCGGTCTTGCGTATAAATTAATTCAATCTTCTCGGATCATTACATAAACTCTTTTTCCAAGAAACTCTTTCGGTGCATCAATTTTTGCACCAGTTCCAAACTTAGTGATTGTTTTTTCAAAGACGGTTGTTATTTTATCTTT
>JBDRJI010000013.1:0-9519 GCA_043815105.1 archaeon | reverse complement strand
TCCAAACGTCGAATTTAGAAAGTTAGTCGTAAAAATTCGTGATCCAAAAAAGAAAAAAGAAATTTATCAGCCTCAGGAAAATAGGAAAATTCACTGGAAAGAATATAATTTTTCAAAAATTAATGAATTCAAAAATGAACTAGATTTTATTCGAGAATCTGTCAATGAAATTGTTTTTATCGAAGAGAAAAATATTGGAAGACCTTCGACAAATTTGAGATATTTAGTAAAAGCTGTTTTGGTTTGTGAATTATTTGGTTGCCCAGAAAGACAGGCTCAAGGACTTCTCGAAATAATTGGAAGATATATCGGAATTCATGGCACCGTCGATGATCGCAGAATTGGAAGGGCATATGATAATCCAAGAGTTGCAATGATATTACAAAGAATATTTGAAAAATACAAAAACAGCGACGGTATTCTTGGCGGAGATGGAACGGGATTGGAACGAAGTCGAAAAGACAATTATGAATCGACGAAGAAAAAGAAGGCTGGACAATATATGACTTCGATTGTTGATTCTAGAGAAATTGTTCAGGCATTCGATATTTCAGGGACACAGGAATGTCAAATTATGTTTTCGTTGATTGAAAATGTCAAGGGGAAATCACTAACTCTCGACGCTGGTTTTAATTGTCGTGATTTAGTTAAGGAAATTTCTCGACGAGGAATGAAGCCAATTATCTTTCCAAAGAAAAGCAATAATCTTAATGGCGATCCATTTTGGCAAAAAATGTACTACTCGTTTTATAGCGACGTCGTGAGTTGGTTGGTTGAATATCATCAGCGAAGCCATACTGAAAGTTTTCATTCGAGTTTTAAGAGGGTATTCGGGATTGTAACAAAACTAAAATTAAACGCAAAATTTGTTCAGGTTTGTGCGAGAATAATTTTGCACAATCGCAAACGATTGAGTTATTTTAATTTGGTTGGAAATTAGTTTTGACGCAAAGCCCATATTCTTTATTAGATGAGTGCTTCTATTTTTCAAGTTTATACAAAATTTATTTTTCCATTTACGGAGTATCAATGCAGGAAAATATTCTAAAATAGTTAGTCTAAAAATCTAGTAAAAGAACCGGATATTCATGACAAGTAAATAATATTCTTGATGATTTTCCTTTAACGTTTCCAGTTAACACAGGAAAAATCTCAACTTTATCAGAAATATCGCCATTTTGCATAACACCAAAAGAAACTTCGCTACTTACCGATTTTCCAATAGGGGCACTTATGTCAAGTTTAACAATTTCAGAATTTCCCCCAGAGTACATTTTAACTTCAAACGCACTAATGCCAACATTCCCCCTATTGACAATCTCCAAAATATAATATTCACCATCATCAATAGCTACAATACTAAAATCTACCGACGAGCACAGCTCCTCGACCGGTCTTCCAAATTTTTCAACTTGTTCACTAATAAAACCACGTGCCCAAAAAAAGATTATAGCCGCCAAAACCAAAACCAACAATATCATTAAGGTGCTCGCAATTACGGGGGATAAACCTCGTTTTTCAACACTGGTTTTCATAAACTAAATAAGAAAAAGATGTTTTTAATTGCTTCTATTATTTGCAATCTTAATTATGTAAACAATACTTATAAAAAGAGTTTCAGCTTGCATTAGTAGAGGTAAAAATGGAAGAACAACCACAAAAAATTCAAAATTATATTTGGATTATAGTTTCAATTTCAATGTACATACTAGGATTAATTGTGGCCTCTTGTTTAATTTTTACATATTTTTCTACAAGTGATTCTGGGGATAGTTCCGAAAAAGTAATTGCAGACGGTGAAGAGCAAACGCAAGAAATTATCCAAAATATTAATGTGTTACGGGAGTGTGCGGTTTCATCTCCAAACCAAAGATGCACTCTCTTTTACTCAAATCCAAGTATCGAAGCTAGATGTAACCAATTAGAAACATTGAGAGACCAGTGCTTCTATAATTTCGCCACAATTAATCAAAGGCCCGATACCTGTGACAAAATAACAAATACTACTTTAGAAAATAAATGTCAAGAAGAAATCCAAATGCTCTTCGTATCTGAAGAATGAAACAGGTAATCCTAATATTAACCATTCTCTTGTTTTTAACATCTTTGGCTCAGGCAACACAGATTGATATTCTCTTGAAAGAATGTGTCCTAAGCTACGATGATGATACTTTTCAAGAATGGGACGGAGCAAGAGGAATAGTAGAAAGAGTAACAAACAGCAACCCAAACTTTGGTTATGATGAAGATCCAATTTACACCTACTCGTTTTACCAAGGCGAAAGAGAATATTTCGATGAATCTGGAACTTATGGTACAGTGTCAAAACTTCCGATTTTGTTTGTTACTCTTTCTACTATTCCAGAAGCAAAACTAGGAATAGATACTTTTGCCTACATAAAATGCACATTTCAAGTCGGCGACAGATTCGTTCCATATTTAAATTTAGTGATATATCCTTTCTGGGCAACACCTACAAACGATTTCAATCTAACGACCGGAATAATAAACGACGCTACAAAAACAAAAATGACATGGCAAACCTCACCGCTCTCATATAAAGAACCTGCACTAATGTCTAATACTTTATCTGCAGATTCCACACTTTCCACAGATACTAATAGCGGAGTTTTTCCAAATACCGAATTTCACAAAGTCTACAAGCGCAACCTAAACGACTATCCATCATCTTTAATTTACTTAGACCCAGACTTCTCTGGAGAGGGAAATTCGCAACTAATTCATCCCCTATTTAAATTCTACTTTTACATAAACAACACCAATATCCCAAACGATGAAATAAAACAATACCTCTGTCCTATTATAACAGATTTTACCGCAACAAACATAAATACTTCTGAAACATATCCTCCAACATTTCTTATCTTCCCCGGAGAAGAAATAGAAATATGTTCAACAATAGAAAACGAATATAAAACAGACTTAAACAATATAAAAATTACCGATCATCTATCTTCTTCTACATACAGCATGGGAAGAATAGGGGGAGAAGGCACAGATTTATCAATGTTTTCTACTCCTACTTTTATAGTAGAAACAAATCTAGTTCAGGGAGAAATAAAAGATATATGCAATACCTACACTATCCCAGAAGTCTATTATTATGGAAAACCAGTAGCAATCCCTAGAGCAAGTTCTGCATATTATCTAAAAAACGAAAAAGGATTAGAATGTCGTGCAACTTGGCCTATTTACGGAAGCGACAACGTCTCATATTTAGGAATAAAGGGATTAACCACAGCAATAGAATATGACCCCCAAACAAAACAAGCAATCTTCGATGTAGAAATGGGACTTCAGGTTACCTATGCTTATGGGGTATCTGATCCAAACGTAATAAAAATATTGCCAGATGACTACTCAATTATAACCAGAATATACGAAGATGATATTCTACCTGAAAATTTAGCAATAGAAACTGAAACAATTCTAGACCAAAATGAATTTGATAAAATAGGAGAAACCGAACTTACCCAAGGAGAATACGATATTTTCAATTTACAAATTCCAATCGAAGGTGCTCTAACTAAAACAGACGTAAAATATATAGTAAAATTCTATACCAAAAAACTAGTCGAACCGTTTAGAGATTTCATTATAGCAGATATTGCCGGAACACCCTATTTTGAACCAGGAGACATAGCTTACCTTCACGACGGCACGCTGAACTTCGGCTCAGATAGTAAAATAGACAGCGAAAAAATCACTATTTTTAATCCAAGTTTTTACGAAAATGATATTAAATTAGATGTCGCAAGCTGGAGCGACGAAGACAATTTTACGTTAAGCTGGGATGGAAGTTCCTTCTCAAGCAATCCCTCTCAAACAATCCACCTATACCCATTGCAATCAAAAGAAATAACTTTTTGGGTAAATGCCACTTATAACCCATGGGTAGCCGATTCTATACAAGAAAGTCTCAAAATAAATATTCAATCAAACCTTAAAACAGATGAAGATTATATTGAAAAAATTGAAGAACTATCTTTTATGTTAGATATGAATAAAAGTTCCTTAAATTGGTTTAATATAAATCCTATAGGTTTTATCCCAGAAATTATTTTTTTAGATAACCTGAACTCTACAAAAAATAAAGAAATCACATTAGAATGGAACACGGAAGGAAGCGATTCTAAATGGGAAGAATTAATTGGGGAGTCTTATAATGTAACAATCAAACTAATTAATGGAACCGACCCCGATGGAGAAGTTTTAAAAGAAATAATCGCCACTTTTATCATCACCGAAGACGGAACAACAGAACTCACTTTTGATTTCGATTTCAGTTACGGAGAATATTTAGTTATTCTCGATTTAGATTCAAATAATCAAATAGCCGAATTGTACTCATCAGGAGATAGTGCCGAAGAAGATAATCATAATGTTTATTCGATACCATTTCTTGTAACTAATTGCTATTATAACGAAGACGACGGCTACATGCACCGAATTAATTTCTTCGGAGAAGATGCCATAGATAAAGAAAACAAATGTGAATGTCCAAGTAATTTCGTAACAATTCCAGATGAAGGTTATTGTGCAGACCCATACTCAGAAATTTGTTCAACATTTAATTTATATTCGATATGTAATGATTGGAATCAATCCAAACCCGGATTATGTGGATGGGAAGCCGAAGTTTCTCCCTTGATAACTCCAGGAACCTGTCTAAATTGTAGTAGTATTTCAAACACCTGCTCAGGATATAACAACGAAGAAACTTGCGAAATAGATCCCTGTTACAAGGCACTCCTATATGATTGCGTAGCTTTTGGTTGCGATACAAGTCAAGAATACGAATGTGTTTGGGATGACACATTAAATCAATGTAATTTCTTCAGTGAGATAGATGGTAAGAGTTGCAACTATTTTGGAAATATATTGGAAGAATGCAACGAAACAAATGACAAAATGATAATTAATTACACAAGCGAAGATACAGGATGCGAAGATAGAGTAAGAGAAGTTATATGTAGACAAGATACAGTTCTATTAAATTTCTTTTCAAAACTAAGTTTTATTTTTGCAATAATTTTAATAGTAATATTTTATGCTATAAAAAGTGAAACTTATCGCAAAAATCAACCGAGTATTTTTTTATTTAAACCTTTTCAGAGGTCTGTGCGAAGAAAGATTATTTAAACCTTGTCATATTCTTTATAGCATGCAATACGACTATAAAAAAATCGGGTTGAAATCTGGGTTGGAAATTCATCAGCAGTTGGACACGCATAAACTTTTTTGTGAATGTCCGAGTCTTTTGCGGAGCGACGAGCCAGAGTACGAAATTCGGAGAACGTTGAATCCCGTCGTCGGTGAAACTGGAGAAATTGATGTGGCGGTTGCTCACGAAAAATTGCAAAATAAAAAATTCATTTATCAGGTTTATGACACAAACTGCCTTGTTGAAATTGACGAAGAGCCACCGCACTCAATAAATCAGGAAGCTCTGAAAATCGCATTACAAATTTCACATCTTTTGAATTGCAAGATATTCCCTGTTTCTCAGGTTATGCGTAAGACTGTGATTGATGGCTCGAATACAACTGGGTTTCAACGGACGGCGCTGATTGCTCACGACGGTTACATTGAAATTTCTTCGGGGAAAATTACAATTGATATGATTATGCTCGAGGAGGATTCTGCACGGGCGGTTTCTGAAAATGATAATGCGAAAACTTACAAGTTGGACAGATTGGGAATTCCGTTGGTGGAAATTGCTACCGGTCCTCACATGCACACGCCGGAAGAAATTAAAGAAGCTGCTTTGAAAATTGGGGAAATTTTGCGGGCGTGTAAAATTAAGCGGGGGATTGGAACGATTCGTCAGGATGTTAATATTTCGATTAAGGGAAGTAAGCGAGTTGAGATTAAGGGTTTTCAGGATACGAAGATGATGATAAAAACTATAGACGCGGAAATTGAGAGGCAACAAAAATGTGTCAAGGAAAAATCCTGCAAAAACGAAGTTCGGAACGCTCTTCCCGACGGGACAACTGAATTTCTCCGACCGATGCCCGGTGCCGCACGAATGTATCCCGAGACAGATGTTCCGTTTCTAAAAATATCACGGGATTTAATTAATGAGACAAAAAAGAATCTGCCGAAACTTACATCCGAACATAAATCTTATCTGAGCGAGTTTGGTCTTAATGATGAGTTGATGAAACTGGTTTTGAAACAAAATAAGGTGGAGGATTTTAAAGTTCTCGCTAAAACAATTTCGAATTACGAGTTGATTGCAAAATCTCTGACGCTATTTCAAACCGAGATTGGGAAAAAGGAAAATAAGTCGAAGAAAGAACTTGGGGAAATTTTTAACGCCCATACTCTTGAAGCGATTCTTGAGCAAGTCGAAAAAAATATCTCGAGCAACGATGTGAAAACAGTGATGCAAAAAATTGCACAAGGGAAGTCGTTAGATGAGGCAATGGAAAAGTCCGACATTAATTTGAAAGAGGAAGTTGAGAAGTTGATTAAAGAAAAACCGGGACTTTCGCAGGGTGCTTATATGGGATTGATTATGGGAAAATTCAAGGGTCAGGTTTCTGGAAAAGAAGTTAGCGAAGTTTTGAAAGAATTATATATCTAGTTAACCATTCCATCTAATCCCCAAACTGTCAAGATGGCAAACACGGCAGAAACTACAGCGACGACAATCCAGCTATTTGAACCGCAGGCCGAACCTAAAGCACCACCGACAGCACCACCAATTCCAGCGAGAATTAAATTTCTTTTTCGTGCGTCCATTTTATTTGATATCTACACCCAAATCTTTTAGTCTCTTAATATGTGCTTGCATTATTGCCTCGACATTCCCGACCATTTTAACCAACTCTGTTCTCTCGGCAACCAATGTATTCAAGGCGCCTTTGTGGAAACCTATTTCTTGCTCTTGTGACATCTCGGGAGCTTTGTTTTCCTCTGGAGCTTTAGTGTCGGGATTCTTCGCAGAATTAATCGCGCTTTCTAAATTGTCAACATCCATAGAACTCCAAAAACTTTTTAGTTTAAAAACCTACTTATCAACTTCAGGATTTTTTATCATTTCCTCTAACGCAAAAATCCTATTTTTTCTTTTTTCTTTTTTGGTTTCTGCAACACCCCTAATTCCATTATGAATCAAATGAACATATTTAGAAAAGGTTTCCATCATTTCGGGAGCGGTAAAAATACGCCTAGAATCATTTTTGTCCCACATATAATAATCAAAATTCAAAAAATTATCTTTCATTGCAATATTAATCCTATCTAAACTCCCTTCCGTATCGTATTCAGAAACATTTCTAACGGCACTATCGACATCATTAAAATCATCCCTAGAGAAACTTTTATCTAAAAAACCAGGATGAAATTGTGCTTTTAGTTTTATCCTATCAATAATTTTACCACTTCTAGGATCACGCTCAATTTTTATTATCAATGATGCACCATTAAATCCATTACTAGGATAACTTTCTATTTCACCAATATGCCTTGCATCTAAATCTCCAACTATATGTAAATTACTACCACCAAAACCAGTGTCCCATTTTAAAGAGGCTTTATCTAAATATTTTGAACTTTGTTCTAATTTATTACATTGCTCTTTAACAAAATTAATATATGGCTTTCCGTTACAAGTAGTTGAAGGGTCTATATTCTGAATTATTCTACGAGATCCTTCTACAAAATCTTTATATGCGAAACTTCTAGAGAAAATATTATCTTTCATCTCTCCGCTCGGAAAAAATAAATATCCTTTCTCTTTGGCAATTCTCTCAGCAATGCCTTCATGCTCTAATAGACCACTATTAAGAAATGTTGCATCACGATCTGCTCGGCTCCTATCCGAAACAGATTCTCCTTTGGGACTAATCAAAATAGGGATTCCCTCTTTTCTTCCTGTCTCAAGTGCAATGTAAAAAATATTTCCGATTTTATCTATGTAGCTATCAAAAGAAGTAATTGGATTCAGGGCATACGCAACTTGAAAATTTGCAACATCGCTCTTGTATTTTTCTTCAGCCATGCTTAAGTCAATTTAAACTTCTTTATAAGAATTATTACACTCCAATATATTAGATATAACCCCAATTTTTATAAACTCAAATCAATATAAATTGACATGGAAAGAACAATGGTTAAAGACTCCTTCGGGAAAGGCGGGAAGGTTTTGGTTAAGGGTTGGGTTCACGAAACTCGGGACTTGAAGAAGGTGAGATTTTTGATTCTTAAAGATATTTCTGGGAGGGTTCAGATAACGGGAATTGATGGCAAAACACATCCGGAGACCTTTGAGTTGTTAGATAATTTAAACAGAGAGTCCGTCGTGGAGGTTGTCGGAGAGTTGAAAGAATGCAAGCAAGCGCCTGGCGGAAAAGAGATTTTGCCCGAATCCATAACGGTAATTGCAGAAGCAAAAAATCCGTTACCGATAGACACTTCAGATTATTCAAAAACGGAGTTGCCGTTGAGGTTGGATAATCGGGCTGTTGATTTACACTCTCAAAGAACGCAGGCAATTTTTAAAATTCAGTCCACGGTTGGCAGTTCGTTCATTGAATATTTTACGAACAAAGGTTTCGTTTACGCTCATCCTCCTTCAATAATTTCATCTAGTTCAGAAGGAGGAACGGAATTATTTAAAGCGAAATATTTTGAAAAGGATGTTTTTCTTGCGCAATCACCCCAACTCTACAAACAAATGATTGCCTGCTCGATGGAAAACATGGTTACGATTACTCCTGTCTGGCGAGCGGAAAAACATAATACAGTCAGGCATCTTAACGAGTGCAGACAGATGGATATTGAAATGGCATTTGCCGATTCTAAAGTTGTTATGAAAGAAATGGAGGACTCCGTTAAATATATTGTTGAGCAGGCTATCAAGAAAAATAAGAAAGATTTGGAAATACTTGGCGTTAATTTGAAAATTCCGAAAGTTAAATATTTGACTTTCGCAGAGGCAAAAAGTTTGATGGGAAAAAATAAAATTAAAGTTGGCGATGACGATTTGACTGGCGAGGCTGAAAAGAAACTTAGCGAATTATATCCCGACACGATAATTTTTGTTTACGATTGGCCGATGAAAGGGAAACCGTTTTACATTATGCCAAAGGATGAGAAAGCTGACGCGGAATTAAGTGAAGGTTTCGATGCTATTTACAAAGGGATGGAAATCAGCTCGGGCGGACAGAGAATCCATATTCCAGAGTTGTTAGAAAAAAGATTAAAAGCAAATAATTTGAAGCCAAAAGATTTTGAATCTTATATCGATAGTTTCAGATTCGGCGCTCCACCTCACGCAGGATGGTCAATCGGTATAGAAAGATTTACGCAAGTTCTTTTAGATATTCCAAATATCCGGGAAGCATGTATGTTTCCGAGGGATAGGGATAGGTTGACGCCTTAAATCCCAAACTCAAAACCGTCATCTTTTTTTCTTGGTAAAATATGCCAGTGCACATGCGAAATAATTTGCCCGGCAACTTTTCCATTATTTGTGACAAAATTAAA
>JBDRJI010000012.1:0-3449 GCA_043815105.1 archaeon | reverse complement strand
TGTCGGCCGTGTTTTTCGGAGCGATTTCCCTATTAATAAGCTTACCCCTCGGTTCGTTCATACGAAATTTTTTATCGACTCAAGGAATTTTTATAACAGCAGTTCAGGCATTTATTATTATGCCAATTCAGTCGGCCATTATGGGATATTTGTTTACGTTGGCTATGATTTTGGTTTACAATTTCGTAGCTAAAAAATATCCGATTTCTTGGGAACTAGGTAAGAAATAATTTTTATTCGTTGGAAATTTCTTCCAACATCTTTTCTTTTACATTCCATTTTTTATGACCAAGCACCCATCCAAGTTTAACCAGCGCAGTTTCCGAAAGCATTCCATCTAAAAAAATAATTCCAGTTTTCTGCAACTCTCGTCCCGTAGAATATACGTTTGGATTAAGTCGTCCGTAAATAGTTTGAGGTGTCGCACACATTATCATTCCATCCTGAATCGCCCCTTTAATTTTTGGAATCCAGTTTGTCAACGACGCTTTGCCCGGAACCTGCCCGAGCCCCGTGACCTCTAAAACTATCCCCTTGTATCCCTCTTGCTTATAATATTCTAAAATTGCAGGGTCTTGCCCAGGATAAATTTTTATCAACGCAACTTTGTCTAAAAACTTTGTATCCACCTTAGGTTTGCCATTCGAACGAGCATTAAATGTTTTCAATATATTTATTTTCTCCGGAGTTATTTCCGCAATCGGAGTGTCATTAACTATTTTGAAAGCATCCCGTTTTGATGTGTGCAACTTCCGAACTTTAGTCGCTGGCATTGCCAAACAAATTTCGTCGTTAGTATTTTTATGTCCGACAAGAGCAATTTCAGCAATATCCGATATCGCATATTTCGCCGAGCAGATTAAATTTAAAGCGGCATCAGTTGATGCCCTGTCGACGGAACGTTGAGAATATGTTAGAGCTATTGGCTTGTTTAAATGTTGGATAAAAAAAGACAATGCCGCGGAGGTGTAATGCAAAGTATCAGTTCCGTGCGTGATAATTATTCCCCTGATTGATTCATCATTCAAATACAATTCGCAAGTTTCGGCGAGCTTCCCCCAATCTTTCGGGTCCATGTCTTCGGAAAATTTCATAAACGGACTGACAATTATCGGATTGCAAATATTTTTGATTTCGGGAGCGATGTCCAGTATTGCTTCTTTGTCTGTCGAAATTACCCCACCCGTTTTGTAATCAAGCCGAGAAGAAATTGTTCCACCCGTAATTATAATCGCAACGTTGGGCAAATTCTCATTCTGCTGGATTTCAGTTTTTTGTTTTTGTGCCGTTTTGGATTTCTCCAATATAGTCGCATCAAGAATTTCGTTTTCTCGAATTCCAACATTATAACCACTCGGAAGCTTCAAAAGAATTATTTCGGGGTCATGAGACTGCAACACGTAGCCTTCCCACGTCCGACTTTTGGTCTGAAGTTTTATTTTATCGCCCGGCGCAAAGGTTTTCGTTTTCATATAATTAATAGTTTGAGAAGATATAAAAAGGTTTATATAAAAGATTTTATTAATATATTCACTATGGTGAGCTTAAAACTAGAGGTGAAGAAAAAAGATTTGACTTGGCTGGTTCCTTTATTTGTTGTTTTGGTTGTGGGTATTGTTTATGCTTACGGGACTTCTAATCCTGAGGTGATGGGACATAGTGCTGGGGAGTTGGAAATAACATGGGATGACATTTCTGGAATTCCTGAAGATTTGGTTTATGAAGCTGATATTACCAATTTTGCTGATGTTGGTGATACTAGCGCACTTCGTATTAAAACAGGTACATATGTTGGCAATGCGGTAAATAATAGACATATAGATGTAGGTTTTCAGCCAAAAGAAGTTTGGATACAGGATAATAATGTGGCGTATTGGACTCAATATAGGTGGGATACAATGAAGGCAGGCACAAGCCATATGACTGGTAGTAGCGGTTATTATACTAATTCTATAAAAAGTTTTGACGCTACGGGTTTTACAATAGGAACTTATGTAGGTGTTAATCAAAATGCTCATGTATATTCATATAGAGTATTGGGAGAATAAAAAAATTTATATAAAAGATTTTGTTTATATGAATGTTATAATCTGTTGTAAAGATTAATAAATAAGGGTTTCTATAAAATTTTATGAAAGACAAAACATTCCCAATCAAAATTGGCTTAGAAATTCATGGGTATTTAGACACAAAAGAGAAATTATTTTGCATGTGTAAAATAAATGGAATAGACAAGGAGGGCAATAATAAACCCAATTCTAGAATTTGCCCAATTTGTACAGGAACGCCAGGGTCAAAACCGATGGCACCCAATATTGAAGCAGTTAAAAAAATGATTCAGATTGCTTTAGTGTTTGGTTCGAAAATTAATTATTCCGATATAGTTTGGCAGAGAAAACACTATAATTGGTCAGATTTACCTAAAGGTTATCAGACGACGATTTCTGGGGCGCACGCGATGCCGAATGCGGTTGGGGGAAAATTCAAAGGAATCAATTTGACAGAGCTTCATCTTGAGGAAGACCCTGCGCAATGGAACCCAGATTCCGGAAAAATTAATTACAATCGTTCGGGATTACCACTAATTGAAATTGTGACCGAGCCCGAGTTTTCAGATTCGGAGCAAGTTATAGAGTGGTTGAAGAGTTTAGTTTTATCTTTGAGTTATATAATGGCGATTCGGAGAAATGCGGGGATTAAAGTTGATGTAAATATCTCAACCTACGGCGAAAGAGTCGAGATGAAGAATTTGAACTCGCTGGAAAAAATTAGAAAGGCAATTAGCTACGAAATTCAGCGACAAATTGAGGCACACGATAAAGGAGAAGTTCAGAAAATGGAAACACTAGCATATGATGAGAAACTCGGCAAGACAATTAAAATGAGGTCGAAAGAGGGCGCCGCAGACTACAGATTTATTCCCGACCCCGATTTACTTATGATTAAAATAGATAAACAAATGGTCAATAAAATTAAATCCGAATTACCCGAGATGCCCGAAGTCAAACTGGCGCGATTATTAAAAAAGCACAAGGTTGGAGAAAAAGACGCACAGATACTTACTAGGAATTTGGAGTTAGTGGAATTTTTTGAGAAGTTAGTAGAGTTCGGGATTGATGCAAAAAGGTATATGTCTTGGGTAACGATTGAACTATTGAGGGTTTTGAATTATAATAAGAAAACTTTGGAAGATGAAGACGTCGAGATTTTGCCCGAGCATTTGGCGGAACTGATTAAGACAGTCGAATCGGGGAAAATTACGGTCTTAAAAGCAAAGCAGATTATGAATGACTTTGTGCCGAAGTCATTTTCTTTGGCTAAACACAAAGGAGAGATTGGGAATATTGATAATGCGGCGATTGAAAATTTGTGTAAGCAGGTTATTTCGGAAAACGCACACGTCGTTGACGAATACAAATCCGGGAAAGATGCGTCGTTGAATTATTTGA
>JBDRJI010000011.1:0-2239 GCA_043815105.1 archaeon | reverse complement strand
CTTCAAGCACCTTACAATTTGGACAACCCGTTCCAAGTATTTCAATTTTCATTTACACTGCCTCTCATAATTAATTTAATTCTATAAGCCTTATATATTTTCCCTAACCCCAATTTCCCGCTTCACAACTTCCATATCCGCCTCCCACAACGGAGTCAACTTCGTTCTATTGTAAATTATCGCCGCGGGATGAAACAATGGAATCAACTTAAATTTTAGTCCACCTGCTTGCAGGTTCTCGTGCCCTTCTAATTGGGTATCCATTTCAATATCCCTAACTTTTCCATGAACCTGTGTAATCCCTGGTTGATTTTTCATATCATCAACATTGCCTCCAGCCAAAAAAAACTTCGTCGCATAATTTCCCAGAGAACAAACAATTTTAGGCCTAATCACCTTAATTTGTTTCATTAAATAATGAGCATGTGCTTCAATCTCTTTAGGCAACGGATCCCGATTTTCAGGAGGACGGTACTTCAATATATTACATATATAAACATCATCCAAACTCAGCCCAACACTAGCCAACAACTTATCTAAATTTTTCCCAGCAGCTCCAACAAAGGGCAAACCCTGCAAATCCTCATTTCTTCCTGCTGCCTCACCGACGAAAACAATTTTAGCTTCAGGATTACCTTTTCCAAAAACCAAATTCGTCGATGTAACTTTCAACGGCAAATAAATACTTTCTATCTCCCTTTCTATCTCCTTAAGTAACTCTTTATTATTCATTCTTTAATACAATTCTTCTTGATTTAATAACTCTTCGTGACCATTCAGCAGAGCCCCTCTTTTCCAATTTCCGTATTCCAAATTTATCCATCCTCCTATATAACGCAGAAAGACTAATGCCTATTTTCTCCTCTTAACCAACGCCGCCTCATAAAAATTAAACTCTGGGGATTTTTTATTTGATTCCATAAAATATTAAAACCTTTCAAATTAATAAACCTTGAGAAAACCATCTTTAGGCGAATAGTTTATTCGGATAGAATACGAGCTTGCGGAGCTCGTGAGCGGGGTTCAAATCCCCGTTCGCCTGTAGTTTTCGAAATATATTTTGCAGAATAGAATATATTAATTAAATTATTCCTTCTCTAACTTCTTAGAAACAGCTTCTATACGTTCTTCAATTTTTTCTTTTTCCTAGAACGACTAAATCGCGTAATCACAATCATTATCGTAATAACAATAATAGTCACAATTATCGCAGAAATAAAATTATAAAAATATGCACGCTCCAGCAACCCTGACCTCAAAAGAAACTCATCAATGGCCGCCTTAATAGCATCCCTCCAAACCAACGCCACAAGAAACCCAAAACTCGCAACAATGGGAACCGAAACATCATTCTTAATCTCCATTTCCAAAGTAGCTAACTTAGCTTTCAACCCAGCAATAATCTCTCCATTCGTATTTTCCGATGCCCTCTTCATAATAAACTAATATCATTCTTTTTTATAAACTTTCTCATAAACAATATAAAGCTCAATGAACAAATACTATAATGAATAAGTTTAAACCCTTCCTCCTAAATCTGTTTTTAGTTTGGCTTGTAATCCTCCTCTATAGAACAACTAACTATTATGCCAACTTTCTAAGACACGACACTCAAATAATTCTCTTAACCCTCGCAATAGTTTACACCATTCTCGGATTTATCTACTACTCTCTATATCCCAAAAAAGAAAGCAAAGGAATAATTTTATTAAACCTAATCAAAAAAATCTACAAATATCTAACCGCCCCCTCGGTCATAACAGAAAAAACAACCAAGAACGAAAAAACAATTTTATTATTTACCTTAGTTAAAATATTCTTCCTCCCAATAATGTTAAATTTTTTCCTTTCAAATTTATATGTCGTCAAAAACCAATTCTTAAATCTCCCTTCCTTCACATCTCTTCTGACGATTAATTCCTTCAACCTCACCCTCTTCCCATTTCTTATATCTCTTATTTTTCTAATCGACACTCTTTGGTTTTCATTTGGATACACCACCGAAGCAAAATTCCTAAAAAATAAAATCCGTTCCGTCGAACCAACAATTTTGGGATGGGTCGTAGCCCTAATCTGCTACCCTCCATTCAACACCATCTTCACAAGATACACAAACTGGTACGCAGATATCTACATAATCTTCTCAAATAACTTAATAACCTTCGCCATAAGAATTACAATACTAATATTACTTCTCATCTACCTAAGTGCAACACTATCTCTCGGAACCAAATGCTCG
>JBDRJI010000010.1:0-7229 GCA_043815105.1 archaeon | reverse complement strand
TTTTATTGTCATTTTACAGTTTCCTCAAGTGAACAGGATGAATTATAAATGTCTTCAATTTGTTCCCATCTTTAATTTCTACTAACTTGAATTCTCCACGACTTTCACGAACTTTCCCACTCATTCCCTTCAATCTTTTGGGAAATGAAGCTCGAACGCCAGCGTCGGTTACCAGAGCAACATCAGCACCATCATCAATTTTTTTAAAGTAAGAACTAAGTTTTAACTTTCCCTTCTCTCTAATTCGTTTTCCTCGTCTTGCCATTTTTTCTTGCCATCCCAAATGATTACAGAACTACTTGCGCTGCAAACAACTCGGACAATAAATATCCTAATAAATCAAGAAAAATTCCCTTTATAAACTTTTTCGCCGAATTTTATATGCAAAATTTTTCCACATCTACAATCTCAGAACATTCAATGACGTTCTCAGAATCAATCTCTAAAGGTTTAGACGTTTTATCACGAAAAAATTCTTTGGGCTCGTGAGACACGACGTCGCCAACATTGCCCAAATTTCCAACATCTCTCTCCCTCTCCATTCCCTCGACAATTGCCTTCGCCATCTTTTCGCCCCAAACCTGATACATACAACGCTGACACATATCAACAACCGAGCCCGAATCAATTTCCGCAGAACAATAAATACATTTTTTTACCATTTAATTAATCACCTTTTTTATTTATGGTGCTCTTTGAGAACCATCTCGCATTTCTCTACCAAGTTTCCTTTTTAAATTTTTATGAGATAATTCACAACAATTAGATACAATAAAATAAGGATTTTTCAAGACTAGAAGTATTTAAAAATAAAGGAATCTAATATATATTATGAAAAAGAGCGTGATGATGTTACTATTAGTTTTATCAATCACTATGGTAGTTGCAGAAACCGCATGCGACCTCGACGTAACACTACTAAATCAAGACCCCTACCCAGCGGTCCCAGGCGATTACGTAAAATTAGTTTTTCAAATTGAAGGAACCGACAGCCCATACTGCGACGACATAACATTTAATTTATTATCGGGTTATCCAATAGAATTCAACCCCGGAGAGTCAGGACTAAGAGTTTTCAAAAAAGTAGACTACCTAAAAGATTACGAATCAAACATACTAATCCCATACAAAGTTAGAATAAACAAAGACGCACTTAACGGCGCAAATCCGATTGAAGTTAGAATAGAAAGCAAAAACAACGCACCACTTTTAAAAACATTTGACATAGAAGTCGACGACGTCCGAGCCGATTTTGAAGTCCGAGTCCAAAACTACGACTATACAACACACGAACTGACAATAGAAATTTTAAACATCGAATCCTCAGACGTCGAGGCACTAAGTATAGAAATCCCAAAACAAGAAGGTATTATAATTAAGGGAGCAAGCCAAGTAATCGTCGGCGACCTTGACTCAAACGAATACACCTCAGCTGACTTCGAAGCGACTCCAACCGACGGAGAATTCAAAATAATGCTAACCTACTCCGACACAATCAACACAAGAAGAACAATAGAAAAAACACTGACATTCGACTCCTCATATTTCACCAACAGAATCGCCGACCAGAAAACAACATCCTCGACAACATATATTATTTTAGGGGTAATTGTTTTGCTAATAATTTATTTCGGCTATAAGAAGATTAGGAAGAAAAAGAGGAAATAATTCTATAGTATCCAACAGCCGAACAAGTCATCCCCGCGAATTAAATTTTTAGCGACAGGGTCGTTGCATAGCAATGACAGGCGCGTTAAAAAAATTTATTTTGCACTAAATACGATAAGATAAAATTAATTTTCCATAGAAAATTCATTTTGATTATCGCTATCTGAGGAGGCTACTTGTAGGGAACCTTAGGTTCCGTCGATTATTCATAACGCAACGCATCAACTGCATTAATTTTACTCGCTCTCCAAGCAGGAATCATCCCAGAAATAGCACCAGTGAATGTCGCAAATAAAATTAATCCTATAAATAAAGTCCAAGAATAATGCGGACTAAGAAACCCGTATCCAAGATTATCCAAAATGCCCGCACTCAAATTCGTCGCACCCCATCCAGCCAAAACTCCAATTACTCCCGCAACAAATCCAAGGAACCCAGACTCAAATAAAAATATCTTAAAAATTTCAGAATTTCTAGCCCCGATAGATTTCAAAACCCCAATCTCCTTATATCTCTCCAGCACCGAAGTAATCATCGTATTCGCAGTATTAACTGCAGACACAACAACAGAAATAAAAGCAATTAAAATAATAAAGCCAATAATAATATCGAGGACAATCATAAAAGACTCAAGCAAATCAGCATAAGACTGAACGGTAAAATCCTCTTTTCCTTCATCTAAATTTCTTGCCTGCCTCAATTTTTTTTCAACATTCTCAGCGACACCATCTATATTGTTTTTATCAGCTCGCGCAAGAATCATACCATAAGAAAGTTCTTTGTCGGGGTAAAGTTCAGGCATAAAATCATTCGTCACATAAATATTAGAATCATCCTGAGGGTTTCCAATCGATTCGTAAAACCCAAGAATCCGAAGCTCCTGACCCTGCACATTAATTTTACTATTAAGCGAATATGATTTAGGAAAAATTTTATTTTTAATCATATAATCATATCCTAAAGTAACCTTCCCGGAATCACCACTACGAAGAGCCCTGCCCTCAACCACTTCAATATCCGAAAGCTCCATTATCATTGGCAAGTCAGGATCATAGCTACTAACAAACACGTATTTTTTTAAATCACCCTGTGCAACTTCACCAACTCCAATATACACTCCCGTCGCCTCATAAACTCCGGTCGCTTTCTCGATTGCCCGTATATCATCATCCAAAAGTTTGAAGGTATTATCCAGACCAGGGACGCCAATACCCTTTGACATAATCATTAACTTGTCCGCCGAAGACGAAGATGTGAATTCGTCGATATAATCATAAAGCCCCCAGCCATAACTAACAAAAATAAAAATCGTAGCAATCCCAACGAAAATAGACAAAATAGTAAGCACGCTCCTCGCCTTACTTTTCTTAATATTATTCAACGAATATTTTATACTCTCTTTACTTATCGCCATTATCCCCTCAGCGCCTCCACTGGATTTTGTTTAGCCGCATTCATAGCGGGCACAATTCCCGCAACAGACCCAATTAAAAAACTCCCAGCTAAAGCTCCTCCAATCAAAATAAAATCAATTACAGGAGAGAGTTCAGACCCAATAAAACTATTAATTCCAATAATTCCCACGATGCTAATCAGAGTTCCAAAAACAACACCAACTAACCCGCCAATAAAGCCAAGCATCCCAGACTCAAAAAAGAATTGCATAAAAACATGTACATTTTTCGCGCCAACCGCCTTCATTATCCCAATCTCTTTTCGCCTCTCCAAAACAGAAGTTGTCATCGTATTAACAATCCCCAGTGCCCCAACCAAAATCGAAATCGACGCAACAATTATAATAAAGGCCTGAACGCCCCCGAGAATACTATTGACAGTTTCCATCATCGCCTCGGGAGTAGAAACTTCAAAATCCTCTTCTCCCTCGTCGACATCTCTCCTGTCCCTCAACAACTTAGTAATATCTTCCGCCGCTTTATCCATCAAATCACTTCGCTTAACCTTAACCGAAACAACGTCGACATAATCCTCGTTGTCCACAAGATTATCCAAATCGCTAACGATAATTACTATAGCATTATCTATAATCAAACTTCCCTTTTTTTTCATAATACCAACCACCCTAAAAGTCTCATCGTTTAATTTTATTTTATTTCCAACCTGCACAGCCTTTTCAAAACCACTCTTATCTTCTTGTCCATAATTCCAACCCAAAAGAACTTTTTTCACATCCCCCGTTCGTAAAAGACGACCATCGCCCGCTTCAATATCTTGCATCTCATAACTCCATTTCCCCCTCTCCCCCTCTTGAATTCCAAAACCCGCATTGAAAACAACAATGTCATTATACTCTACCTTGAATGTTTCTATATTTCTTCCAATAGCAAAGTCCACACTAGACAAACTTTCAATCGCCCGAACATCAGCATTTGTTAAACGATTAGCGGCACCACTTCCCGGAGCTCCAAAAGAATTTATTCCGCCCGCCTGAACGGTGATAACCTCCGTAGCACTAATTCCAAACTGTGCCCCAACCGCGGCCTGCAATCCCGACCCCAATCCAATAAGAGAAACAACAGCGGCAACACCAATAAAAATTCCAAGCAGAGTCAGCCACGACCGAACCCCACGGTGTTTCAAATTTTTCAAAGCAAGAATAAAATAATCACGATTCATAATGAATCCAAAGGCGATTTAATTTTTACAATATCTGAATTTGCCACATGAGTATATATTTGAGTTGTTCTTAAATTTTTATGACCAAGTAACTTTTGGATATAACGAATATCTGTTCCACTTTCAAGAAGGTGAGTCGCAAAAGAATGTCTTAAAGTGTGAGGTGTCACTTTTTTATCAACGGCTTTTTTAGAATTTTGAGAAACTATTTCTTCGATAGCTCTTTTTGAGTATTTCCCTCCCCGATTAGATTCAAAAAAATATTTCTTAGGAGAATTTTTCAAAAGGTGCTTTAATAAATCTTCTTTTATATTCTCCGAAAGCAGAGTAATCCTGTCCTTCGATCCCTTTCCCTGTCGCACAATCATTACATTTCTTTCAACATCTAAATCCTTCGGTCTCAAATTAACAACCTCTGAAACCCTTAATCCTCCCGAATAAATTAGCTGAACAATAAGTTTATGAATAGGATTTTTTATAAAATCTATAATCTTTTTGACCTCTGTTTTATTAAGAATTTCTGGAAGCCGAGATTCAGTTTTATAAAAAGGAAGTTTAAATTCTTGCCTGCTTCCATTAATCTCATATAAAATTTTTAACGCAGAATATTTTTGCTTTATAGAACTTGTACTTTTCTTAGATTCTATATCATTCAAAACACTTCGTCTTAACTCCTTTTCTGAAAGATTATGAGAAGCCTCTAAAAATTTTCTTACAACTAAATTATAATTTTTCTGTGTTTCTCGAGACAAATTTCTTAACTTCAACTCTTCTTCGTATTTTCTTTTAACCGCAATTTTATCCATTTTCACAAAATACTTACGAATAAATTATTTATATATTTTGCTAAAATTGCGATTAAAAGGTGTTAAAGAAAATATTTCCACTTTCTCCGTCGCTGTCTTGACCTTTATCGTCGGAGATAAACCTCAAATTCTGGTTTTGATATCTTCGTTTAGCACTCCAATGCGACATTAAAACACCGCATAACACGTTGACTAAACGAAATTGTCGACGATAAAGATAATTTGAAAATTATTTTAATAATATTAAAACCAAACACCGTCGACAACTACGACATCAAAGAATTTTCGAAAGTGAAAATACTCTTCGGGATTTTGGCTTCGCCAAACCACTTGCAGTTATCCCTCGTCCTCGCTACGCTCAGATTCTTTAACATCCATTAAACGGTTCGCTTACTTGCAGACGCTCACCTATATTTTCTCTTCGAGAAAACACTCGGGGTCGTTTCACTCCGCCCGAGCCCTTCGGGTCGTTTAATCAGGTGTTAAATCCAATTCGGGGCTCGCCTCCACAGAGGTTAAAACCGAAAATTCTAATGTTGTTATCTTCGTTAAAATCATAAAGAAAAACTCACAAAATTGCTACGCAACTTTGCCTAACAAAATTTTAACGAAATTGTTGAAAAATAAAAATAATAAAATAGAAAGATTTACTTTCTATAATTTGGTGCAACTACACCAATCACTGGTTTTCCTGTTTTTGCTGCGTAATCTGTTAATGTTTTAATTCCATTAAGTTCTCTTTCCGCAGCAACTTTGTCATCTAAAGACCCTGATTTTCCTTCCATTCTAGCAATAGCTTCTCGGGCTTCTGCTCTAACTCCCTCAACATTCAAACCGAATTCATGAGTGTAAACTGGTCTTCCGACAAGTTTTTCTACACCCTCATGGAATGTTGAGAAATCAGTCATCAAAATGTCCTCGAAGACTTGATATTTTGCTACTTCTATTGGGTCTTTTGATTCCCACCAGTGATTGCCTTCATATTTTTGCATAGCACCTTTTAGTGCATCTACATTTTCAGGTGCTAAATCTGCACCAAATCTTTCTCTTATGTAAGCATCATTGATTTCTTTTGTCATTTTGTGTCCTCCTTGAATATAGTATGATGCTTACCTTTATAAATCTTTCTATTATTTACTACTTCTAAATGACTAACTTATTTTTCAACAACTACGATAACAACGAATTTTCGGCGAGCCCCGAACTTCTCCCTTCGGTCGACCACGTTGCACTCTCACTCCACTTCGTTCCGTTCGGGGAGCTTAACAGCGATTAAGAGGAAAATCCCTCAGCTCGGGATTTCCCCAAATTTTGCCCCAGCTCTGAAAAAATTCTCAGCTCTGTTTCACGAGGAGAATTTTTTCGAGGGGTCAAAACTTTCCTTATCCCCGATGTTAGTAGAAATTTAATTTGGTGCTTCAAATAGCTTTTTCCATTTCGTAATGCTTAATTCCAAAACCAATTTTTTTGTATAAACTAATGGCTTTTTTGTTGTTCATTCTTACGCCGAGTCTTATCTTTGTTGCCTTTTTGGATTTTGACCATTTTGTAAAGTCATTCATTAGAAGTTTTCCGAAACCTTTTTTTCTCGCATCTTTTTTTACAAAAATATCATCAATATAAGTGCTACATTGATAGGAATTTTTTAGTAATGAACCAATTATGTATGCTTTAATCTCTTTATTTTCTTCAATTACAAACATAATTCTTTTTTTGTTAGAAAAAATTCCTTCAAATTCATCTTTAATCTGTTTTGATGATATTTTTAATTTTTCTTCTGCGAGTTTTTGATAATCTTCCAAACCTTCTTTTCGTAAAACTTTGTATTGGTCAAAATCCTCTTTTTTTACTTTTCTTATCATCATACAACAAAAAAGCATAATCATATTTATATAATTATCGCACCAAATTAAACTCTTCGCCAGCCCTTAGGGACGTTGCACTCTGGCTCGGTTTTTTCTACGAAAAAACTCTACTAACCGCGATTAAAACTCCGCTCACTTGCAGTTCGCTACGCCCTTCGGTTTTGTGGGTTGCCTCAAAACCTACGGGGAAATAAATCCTTCGGATTTACTTCAGATAATCGCGATGTTATACGAAATTTTCAAAAATCCTAGAATA
>JBDRJI010000009.1:0-9164 GCA_043815105.1 archaeon | reverse complement strand
AAACAAAACAAAAACCAATTCATTTCTCATGCAACACATTAACCTTCTATATTAATATACTTAACCCTTCCCCCTTCTTCCTAACCCACAGATTACTAAATCCTAACCTCAACTTCCCCAAAAAATTCTTCGATACCCTTTTTTAACTCATTCAAAAACTATCCAACTAACTCAAATCTTTTAACTTTTTTCCCACCCACCTTCTTAAATCTAACAAAATCTTCCAATGACCTTGTCCAAATCTGCCCAATCTTAAAATTCCCAGACGAATAAAGCGACCGATAAACAACAACGTCCTCTAAACTTTCACAATCCTTAGCCAATGCAATAATCTCGTATTCACCGCCCTTAAAATGTCTATATCTTTGCCCAATTTCCACCGTCATATTCTAACCTCAACCTCTTCAAAAAATTCTTCAACGCTATTTTTTAACTCATTCAAAAATTTCTCATCAACATTCTTTTCCTCTAAAAACGAAGAATCAATCATTCCACCCTTATTGCGTTTAAACCCCTGTAAAAAATATCTCTTCGGTTTCGCACCACAAATCTTATTCAACCATTTTCCCAAATCTTTCAAAGAATCAATATCATGATATCTACTAACTACCGTCGTCCGAAACTCCCCGCCAAACTCATCCACAATTTTAATAGATTCCTCAATTTTTTTCAAATCAACCACAACGCCAGCAACTTTAGAATAATCCTTTCGACAAGATTTCACATCCATCGCAACATAATCGACCAATCCCAAATCAATCATCTCCTTCAGCCGACCAGGGAACGAACCATTCGTATCAATCTTTACCTTGTATCCCAACTCCTTAATTTTTTTCACAAAATCAAAATCCAAACTCATCAACGGCTCACCTCCCGTAATACAAACCGCATCTAATTTTCCTTTTCTCTTTTCCAAAAACTTCAAAATACTCTCAACAGAAAAATTTTCAGCACCTTCTTTAATTACCAAATCAGGATTATAACAAAACCCACAACGAAAATCACACCCATGCAAAAAAATCGTACACGCAATCTTGCCCGGATAATCAATCGTCGTTACTTTTTGCAAACCTGCAATTTTCATTCTACTAATATTTTTCATTCTCTACAAATAAAATAACAGATGTTTATTTCCTACTATCAGAAACAAACATCTTCCTATCTCCGAACTCTGCCAACTTCCCTTCGTTCCATCGAACAGTCGGTCGCAAATATCCGCAAACACGAGCCCACACTTCACATTTTGTTCTCGCCATTATCATCACCTCTTAAATTTAGTTTTGAATACAATATTTCTGGCTTTTTATTTTCCAAGTCACCAATTTTCCTATCTATTTCCTCTGCCTCAGCGACATCATCAGCGACGGAAATTGGGGCAACCTCTATCTCAGCGATTTCAGCATCGCACTTCGGACAATATTCATGCTCTCCATCCAAATACCCATGAATTGGACAAATAGAAAACGTCGGAGAAATTGTAAAATAGGGTAAATGATAATTATCGGAAATCTTCTTAACCATTTTCTTAACCGAATCTTTAGTCATCTTCTCACCAACGAAAGTATGGAAAACCGTGCCCCCACTATATTTACATTGTAACTCATCCTGTAAATCCAACGCCTCAAAAACGTCGTCGGTAAAATTCACAGGCAACTGTGTCGAATTAGTATAATACGGCTTAGCACCTTTTTGATAAGCATCCTCATTCGCGACCAAAATCCGACCAAATCTTTTCTTATCCATCCGAGCAAATCTATAAGTCGTCCCCTCTCCCGGCGTCGCTTCCAAATTATAAATATTCCCTGTTTCTTCCTGATACTCTGTTAATTTTTCTCTCATAAAATCTAAAACCTTTAATGCAAAAGCCCGACCTTTCTCCGTCGTAATATTTTCCCCAGGCATAAAATTGATTATTGCTTCGTTCATCCCCAAAAGACCAATCGTCGCAAAATGATTTTTCCAATACTCGCCAAACCTTTGATAAACCTGTCTCAAATAAAACTTCGTATACGGATACAATCCTATCTTCGTAAAATTCTCAATCGCCTTCCTTTTGGTTTCAAGACTCTCCTTCGCTAATTCCATTAACCTGTCCAGCCTAACTATAAAATCATCTTCACCTGTAGATACATAACCTAATCTAGCCATATTTATCGTAACGACACCGATACTTCCCGTCTGCGGATTGGCACCAAATAAACCACCACCCCGTTTTTTCAATTCCCTGTTATCTATTTTCAACCGACAACACATACTCCTCGCATCCTCGGGATTCATATCAGAATTAACAAAATTAGAAAAATACGGAATCCCATATTTAGCAGTCATCTCCCAAATTAAATCATATTCCGGATTATCAAAATCAAAATTTTTCGTAATATTATAAGTCGGAATTGGAAAAGTAAAAACCTGCCCCGTCGCATCTCCTTCAATCATGCACTCCGCAAACGCCTTATTAATCATCCCCATCTCTTTTTTGAAATCACCATAAGTCTCAATCTGCGGTTGCCCACCGATAATCACGTGTTCTTTCACCATATAAGCAGGCACATCCAAATCCATCGTAATGTTTGTAAATGGAGTTTGAAAGCCCACCCTCGTCGGCACCGCTAAATTAAAAATAAATTCCTGCATAATCTGCTTAACTTGTTTATAATCCAAATTATCATATCTCACAAATGGCGCGAGCAAACTATCAAAATTTGAAAACGCCTGAGCCCCCGCCGTCTCGCCCTGCAAAGTGTAAAAAAAATTAACCATCTGTCCCAACGCTGTTCTCAAATGTTTCGGCGGCTTTGACTCGACCTTGCCCCTAACTCCCTTAAATCCAACCGTCAATAAATCCTTCAAATCCCACCCTACACAATATGCCCCTAGGCACCCCAAATCATGAACATGTAAATCCCCTGCCTCATGAACCTTCCGAACCGCCTCCGGATAAATCCGCCTCATCCAATAATTCGCAATAATCTTCGTAGCAATGTAATTATTCAAACCCTGCAACGAATATCCCATATTAGAATTCTCCTTGACCATCCAGTCATCCAGACCAATATAATCCTCAACAGCCTCGATAGTATCAAACAAACCCTTAACATCTCTCAAATCTTCATGACTCTTACGATAAAGAATAAACGCCTTCGCAACCTTCGCATGACCTTCCTCAATCAAAACCTTCTCAGTCACATCCTGAACCTCTTCAACCTCAGGAATCTCGTGTTCCCCATGTATCCCCTCTAATTTTTTAACAACTAAATCAGCAAGTTCCTTCGCACGCTCTCTATTCTCGCCACCAACAGCCCGAACCGCTTTCCAAATCGCACTCTCAACCTTGTCTTTCTGAAACAACACAACACTTCCATCTCTTTTCCTAATTTTTTTAACCATTTTATTTTCCCAACTTTCTAATTTCATCCCTGAACTCGTCGATATCCGCAAAATCACGATATACCGCCGCAAAACGAATATACGCGACCTTGTCAACTCGCTTGAGTTTGTTCATAACCATGTCGCCAATTTTCGAACTCTTTATGTCCTTATCTTGTGCAACCCGATAAATGTTCGCCTCGACCTCATCAACAATCGCATCTATCTGCTCACTCGTAAACTGCCTTTTCTGAAGATTCTTATCAATTCCCTCAAAGAGTTTATCACGTGAAAACTTCTCCCGTCGACCGTCTTTTTTGATAACACTAAGGTCTAACTCCACTCTCTCGTATGTCGTAAACCGCTTCCCACATTTCAAACACTCACGCCTCCGACGCGCCACCGAACCATTATCACGCTTATCGGTAACCTTCGTTTCAGTAGCGGTACAATATGGACATAGCATTTTTTATTTTTTGTTGCCTTCATTAAACAAATGAAAACACGAGGCTTCTTTGAAGCCACTTTGTTATTTTTTAGTGAATACAATATATTGTATCTCACACCTCCCCTTACTACAATTGCTTGTAGTTGCAAAGAAACATCACAGAAAAGACTATTTAAAGATTATTATCATAAAGGATATATTTCCGTTAACAATAGTTAACATTTCAAACCCAAAGTTACTTTTTTTTAATGGTCACGCATCTTTAAGAACCGAAAATTTGCGTAGAATAATAATAGAAAATATCGAGGGGAATTGGAAAGAATTTTATTAAAAACTTATCGGTCTATTAATTCATTAAGAATGTCTTTAACTTCTCGTTCATCTTTTCTTAAAATATATCGCTCAATTTCAGAATAAATTCCATTAGCTGTTAACTTATTTTTCCGTAGCGCATCTCTTTCATCTAAAGCACTACCAATTTTATCTATTTGTCCAGACTGTAACATGCCTTCTAAACTCTGAAGTTGAGCTCTTGCTTTATCAACATCGACACCTTGGTTTGCATCTTGCGAACCAGTGAAAATCTTTAATTTAGTCTCGGCGTTTGTCTTAGCGTCTCCGACGCTATCAAAGGCGAACCGCCCATAGTCGTTGTCAAGCCCGAACCCCGCAACCGACCAAGCCCAGTCGTCGAGACTGAGGACGTACCACACCTTCAAGACTCCTTTATCACTTACATCGGGCAAATGTTGACACATCATTATATCATAACCATATTCGCTTTTTCCTAATTCGAAAGTCCTCCCAATAATTTCTGCAACTTCATCTTTAGACCTTGCAAACTTGCCGTCCACATAATCTGGATGTCCTAATTTTGTTAATATTAATTTGTGTTTCATAGCTTGAGCTTCTGTCAAATCTTTATTAAGAATCAATCCTTTTCTTTGTAAAGTATAAACTCCACTTCCTTCTAATTTTTCCCATCTTCCATCAACATCTAAATTTACTCCATAATTAACTAGCTCTTCATTAGGATTAATCAAACTTAAACCAAATCTTGCAGATTCTGTCAATTCCATACTTCCAGTTTTATAAGGTAAAATTACTTTTACAGCTTTTCCTTTTGTCGCTGATAGTGTTGAAGTATTCCAATAATTGTTTGCTATTTGTGGATGTTTATCATAATTTTTAATACCTGTAAATCTTATATCTGCTTCTGACATCATATAACCCTGACCCTTTTCTTGTCTTGCCAAAAGTGCCGGTGCTGTATCTATATTTCTACCGTAGTGAGATTCTATTGTTCTTCCATTTTCTAATTGAATGTTTTCCATATATTATTTAGAAATTTAAAGTTTATAAATATTTCTATCTGTTACTTTTTAAAAATGATTACATAAATTTAATAAAAACAAAATCCCTTACATAATTCCTTAACCTCTCCCCGAATTTTCTCACGAACAGATTCATTAGACATATGGTTTATCACATCCGCAATCCAGTTGCCAACAATAATCATTTCATTTTCTTTCATCCCTATTGTAGTCAAAATCGGAACACCCAACCGAATCCCCGAAGGCTTAAATGGAGTCGAAGGATCAAAAGGAATAGAATTTGCATTCACGACAATTCCTGCTTCTTCCAAAGCAACCGCGACATCCTTCCCAAGTCCAGCCTCCCCAATCGAAGACGTCTTTATCAAATCAATCAAAATCAAATGATTATCTGTTCCATCACTAACTAAATTAATATTCCTATTTTTCAACGTCTCGGCGAGCACGGCACAATTCCCAACAATCTGTCGAGAGTATTCTCTAAACGAAGGTTTCAATGCCTCGCCAAAAACAACCGCCTTCCCAGCAATAGTATGCTCGTGAGGACCACCCTGCAATCCCGGAAAAACCGCTTTATCGATAACCGAAGCAAACTCTTTCTTGCACATAATAATCGCACCACGCGGACCCCTCAGAGTTTTGTGCGTCGTTGTCGTCACAAAATCAAAATGTGGAAACGGGCTTTGATGAACGCCCGAAGCAACCAATCCAGCGACGTGAGAAATATCAGCCAAGCAATAAGCACCAATCTCCTTAGCAATATCAGCAAACGCCTGAAAATCAACAACCCTCGGATAAGCAGTCGCCCCGCAAACAATCATCTTCGGTTTTTCTCTCAAAGCAATCTCTCGAACTTTTTTCATATCAACCAAACCAGTTTCTCTCTCGACGCCATACGAAACAAATTCATAATCTTTCCCAGAAAAATTCACAGGCGATCCGTGTGTCAAATGCCCGCCATGACTCAAATCCATCCCAAGAATTTTATCCCCTTTCTCAAGTACCGCCATATAAACCGCCATATTCGCAGGACTCCCCGAGTTCGATTGCACATTCACATGCTCCGCCCCAAACAATTTCTTCGCACGCTCAATCGCCAAATTCTCAACCTCATCACAAAACTTATTCCCCTGATAATACCGACGCCCAGGATAACCCTCCGCATACTTATTATTAAAAACCGAACCACACGCCGCCAAAACATCCTTCGAACAAAAATTCTCCGACGGTATCATATTCAAAGTTTCTTTTTGTCTCTGTAGTTCTGCCTGAACAACATCATTCACCTCTTTGTCCGAAATCCAAAAACTCATAATAAATTTCTCTTAGCCTCCGTCTTCTCTTCTGCCTTAAGCCGACCAAGCTCCTCCTGAGAATAATTACAAACAATATATTTAGACATAAGCGGATATTTCTCATTTATAATTTCATATATCCTGCGCGCAATCCTCCTATACGAATCGTGCGCCATCGGAGTCGTCCTTAATTTAATAAAATGATGAAGCTCCCTTAAATTCATCGTAATCAAAAACCGTTTCCTAAAACCAAGGGGCAAAAGATACTGAGCCTGTAAGGGATATTTCTTTCTAACTTTTTCATAAACATCTTTAGCTTTCTCCATCGCAAGTCGATACTCCGCCTCAACACCAGCAACGACAATATCGTTAGGAACATCGTATCCCAAATCCGAAGTAAAAATAGGATTCGTCTGCGTACAAATTCTATGCCGTTGCAAATCCCTAAATGCCCCATAATCCATTACAACATCAAAAGTAAAATACTGATGCTCCAACTCTCTCATCGGATAATCGAAATCTCCCATTTTCCCAAGATAGCCGTCGATAATTCCCTCCTTATCAAGAGAACTCATCAATGCGACCCTTCGCTCTGCTTCAGCAAAAGAGCAATTTCCATAACGATATAAAATAGAGGGGATAATTACATCCTCAGGATTCTCAGGAGAACTAACAAGTTTAACTTTTTCTCCATCAAAAGAATTATCTTCAAAATTAAAAGTCTGTAAATTTTCTTGTGTCTGACAAAAATAATCTTTTTTATCTGAATGCCTCAATAAAGACGGAAGAACCTTCCCGCCCTCCGCTTTCAACTTTTCACCAATATCATTCATTTCCTTTAACGGATGAGATAAAAGTTTAGAAATAGCATAAGATAACTGCCGAGCATTCACCGTCCACCCAAGGCTCGTTTTAGTACAGGCAGGCAACAAATAACGGATCGCGTCAAATCTCCGCGAAGCACAGGCTTTTTTCCACGCCACTTCCGAAGAACCCTTCTTTAATGGAACCACGCCCTCGACATATTCCAAAACCGGTTCGTGCAACTTAGTATATATCTCAAAAAGAAAATCCAGCATTTCGTTTATCTCTTCGGAGTATTCAGAATTCTTTAAAACATCGTCTAAATAAAAAGAACTTCTATTAAAAGAAACGTACCTTGTGGACTTCTCACAAAAAGAACAAAGCCGATTGTCCTCAATAACTTTTGTCGCAAGAATACTAACCCCCTCTAACCCAAATCCAACCACCGCTCCCTCCGCAACCGAACTATGACCAAAACCCAAAACCCACCTTTCCATAAATTCTATCGCCTTATCCGTAGCATATTTAGTCGCCGCACCCTGCTTAGTATTTTTTATCTCCTCGACAAGTAAATCAAAATTACCCTCCTCTCTCTTTAATAAATCCAAAAAACTCTCTCGCAATCCTTCCTCAGAACGACTATACTTTGCCTGCATCAAGGCCCAAACCTCGGGATGAAAATTCTTAGTAGCAAAAATAGAACTATCCAAATTCGTAAAAAAATAATCTAAAATCAACTTTTCATCCTCGGTATATTTCAAACGTCCCTCTAACTTCTCCCACAACTCCTTATGAATTTCCTCTGGCGTTTTCAAAGATTCCATCGTCCCGTCCGGCGCACAATTAATCATAATCCATCCATACAATTCCGCCAAATGCAAATACGACTCCTCTGCATGCTCCATATGTTTCTTGCACCCTTCGTGCCCATCCAACTTATCAGCCCCAGGATGAAACTCCGACTTTCGCTCACGGTCCGACATCAACTGATGACCAACCTCATACGGCATATAAAGAAAAACAACAGCATCCGGTTTCGGCAACTGAAAATTCTCATATTCCAATTTATGCAACCACTCAAAAAATTCCTCTCTCTCTGCGCGATTCCGAATCTTCCCGCCTTGATGTCCCATATTTGACTCAACATACCTATCCAAAATCGTCACATTTCCTTTTTCTAATTCGTCATAAATAAAACCCTTCGACGCAAACCTATCCTCTGCATAAAAAATAGAAGCAACCTTCGCTGGAATATCATTCGCAGGTCCAAACTCCCCATCAAGATAGCGTCGGACAATCTTCCCAGTAGGCGTAGAATAATTCGGAAAATCCAAAGTCACAACCCCTTGATTCAAATTTTTTAATTTTTCTATCAACAAATTAATCTGCGTCGACTTCCCAGAGCAATCAGTCCCCTCAAAAACAATCAACTTTCCCTCTTTCATATCAAAACCAAACTTCAAACCTTTATAAGAAAATATACACTCAAACATATATATTACTTCAAACACGAAAAAATCTTACAGGCGTTACAGACATCACCCCTCGACGGCTCCCCACATTTTTTACACTTCTTAATTTCACTAATATTTTCACTCCGTAACTTCGGAACTAACTTCTGAAAATTTTCAACAATCTTCATCTTTTCCCCATCACTTATATTACTCATCCATTCCCTAGTATCAACCCTATATGTTCCAAATGCACACGGACACTTGTCATACAAAATATCAAACTTTTTTTTCTTAGCATATTTCATAACTTCAGATTCTGGAACAAAAAACAACGGCTTAACTCTCTGGACGAAACCATTCCCGAGTTGGTGGTCGGTGGTCGGTGGTCGGTGGTCGGTAGTCGGGGGTTCCCTTTTTTCCGTTCCCCTTTTCCCGAACTCCGAACCCTCGACCAGCGAAGTGT
>JBDRJI010000008.1:0-10141 GCA_043815105.1 archaeon | reverse complement strand
AAAAAATAATGGTTATCGATAGTAAAAAGGTGCACGTGTCTGAAGTAAAGAAGCGAAGAGTTAAAGATTTAGCAGAGCAGATGAAAAGAAAAACCATTATGATTATTTCGATTAAGAGTTTGCCGTCGGCACAATTTCAAGATATCAAAAAAAAATTAAGGAGTAGGGCAAAGATTCAGGTTGTCAAAAAAAGTTTGATTAATTTTGCTCTTGATTATTCTAGTATTAAAGAACTAAACGATTTGATTCCTTATGTTGAAGATTCGACTGCTATATTATTTAGTGATGAAGATGCGTTCGTAGTTTCTGGAATTCTTGCCGACGAGAAAAGCCCATCAAAGGCAAAGGCCGGACAGATTGCACCGTGCGATATTGAAGTTAAAGCAGGTCCAACAGAATTAATTCCAGGTCCTGATATTTCTGCACTTAGCGCCGTTGGTTTAGCACCAAAAGTTGAGGCCGGAAAAATTGCGATTATGCAGGATAAAGTAATTGTTAAAGAAGGCGAGATAATTAGCGAAAAGATTGCTTCGATTATGGCGAAGTTAGGTATCATTCCTTTCGAGGTCGGCATCGAGCCGATTGCCGCATTTATGAACGGTAAAGTTTATGCCAATATTAAGATAGATAAAGAAGCTATGATAGCAACTCTCGAAAATGATTTTGGTCGTGCGGTCGCGTTTGCTGTTGAAATTGGAATTATGAATGACTCAACTATTGATTTTATTATTGGACGTGCTGGTATTGAAGGAAACGCAATTGATGCCTTGATTGGCGAGGGAGAAAAGGCACCTGCTGAAGAAAGCAAGGATGAAAAAGAAGAGAGCGAAACTGAAACTGAAGAAGTAAAAACTTCGGAGGAAAAAGAATAAATGGAATATACATATGCGGCACTTTTGTTGCACAAGTTAGGAAAGGATATCAGCGAAGAGAACTTGAAGGCAGTTATTTCCGCTACCGGGACTGAAGTCGACGAGGCTAAGGTTAAGGTAATGGTTACGTCTTTGAGTGGTGTTGATATCGCAGATAAGCTTGCAAATGCATCTATCGCAGCGGCTCCGGCGGCAGCGGTTGCAGAAGCACCAAAAGAAGAAAAGAAGAAAGAAGAACCAAAAGCTGAAGCGGCTGAAGGTTTGGCTTCATTGTTCGGATAAATTTCTTAATTGAGATTTTAACTGAATCGTGAAGTTGGCTTAGGCTTTACGGTTTGGTAGAAGGATGAAGTCAGCTTTGCTGATAAAGTTCTTTGAATGATGAGGTCTGTTTAGATTTGTGAGTGAATTTTAATTTGTAATTATAGAATTGAATGAGTGAGAAGTCTATCATATCGGAATTCTAAAAATGTCATACCCCTCACATCATACTAATAAACATTCTTCCGATGTCCTAACTTAATGACTAAGATTGATAATTTTTCATGCTCGATAGAATAAATTGCCCGATAGAATCCAATCCTTAAACTTCGAAGCCCCGCCAATTGCCCAGTCATCGGCTTTCCTAAATCTGGTTGAGTTTTCAATTTTTCTATCTTGTTAATAACCCGAGTCTTAATTGGATTATCCAATTTTTTTAAAAAATCGCTAACCTCTCTAGAAAAGAGCAACTCGTACATTTTATTTTATTCCAGCTTCTTTTTTTATTTCGTCAAGTGTAAAAAAATTTCCTTCTTTAAAATCCCGTAGCCCTCGCACTATCCCTTGCATCATCTCGGGGTCTGATAGAACTTCGATAGTTTCAATCAGACTTTCTCTATCTAAATTTTGCGGAGAACCTTGAGAAATCAATCTCATTAAAAGTTCGTTGTAGGTTTCCCGATGATGAATCTTTAATTTTTCCAATTTGTCTTTCAAGCTTGTGTCAATCTGTATTGTTGTAATTGCCATTATGGTAATCCATAGTACACTATAGTTTATAAATTTATCTTTTTGGAAACACTCGCGTTTTAGTTCTTTTATTATTTATTATTTTTCTAAAAAAAGATTTTAAACCAAATTGTAGATAAATTTATTTACCGACGCTGTTTTTCAAATGAATATAGATGAATTGTGAGCGATTTTGGTTCGTGTTGAAATTTTTAGAAAAGTTTATTAACTAATAAGTCATTGTTTTTGGAAAGAGATTATTCTTAATAAATTTAAATGGAGGAAAAAATGCCAGCAAAAAAGAAGGTCAAGAAAGCTGCTCCTAAAAAAGCAGCTCCAAAGAAGGCCGCTAAGAAAAAGAAGAAGTGATTCTTCTAAAATATATTTTATTTTATTTATTATTATGTCCGCCGTTCGATTCCAAATACGCCCACACCAGGAATCGAACCTGGAAGCCCCGAAGGGCCTGGTTTTCAAGACCAGTGCGATACCATTACGCGATGTGGGCTTTGCTTATATCGCGTAGAAAACTTTTAAGTTTTCGGTCGAGCTTCTTTGAAACGACGGTACGCGATGTGGGGCAATAACTAAAAAGAGAGACGAAGGTTTTTAAATTTGTTTAACAGACGATTTATATGAAACCAAAAAATATTTTACAAAACAAAGCGGTCGCAATCTTTTTAAGTGTGATTTTGGTTGTTTTGTTTACGATATTTGTTATGAAGATGGTCAATAATATCGATAGTAATATGAATGCAAAAATAAAATTAGAAACAAACCAAGGGGATATTGTAATAGAGTTGTATGGCGACATGCCTGTGACTGCGGGGAATTTTAAGAAGTTGGTTGAGCAGGGTTTTTATGACGGCGTGATTTTTCATCGAGTGATTAAAGATTTTATGATTCAGGGTGGTGACCCGACGGGAACTGGAAGTGGTGGGCCTGGATATCAGATTAAAGACGAGTTCGTCGCCGGGCATTCAAATATTCGCGGAACGCTTTCTATGGCGAACAGCGGACCAAATAGTGGAGGAAGTCAGTTTTTTATCAATCTCGTCGATAATAGTTTTTTAGATTATGATAAACAGCCATTGTCAAGCAAGCATCCGGTTTTCGGAGAGGTGGTTGAGGGAATGGAAATCGTTGATAAGATTGCGAATGTTCCTACGGGAGCTGGAGATAAGCCCGTTGAAGAAGTCGTGATTGTTAAGGCGAGCGTTATTTAATTTTAATCGGTTTGAATTCTTTTAGAAATTTTGCAGCATCCCTCATCTTCTTTTTAGATTCGGTATAGAGAGTTAGAATTGGTTCGCCTTTTTTTATTTTGCCGACGTGTTTGTGCAAATAGACTCCTGCTGAAATTGTTTCGGGGGTTCCGAGAACTCGGCAGAGAGAATTTATTCCCGTGTTACTAATGGAAATAATTTTACCCGAACGCTTCGCCTTAATTATTTTTGTGTATTTTGCAAGTACCAATAGTCCGACTTTCTTATCGAAATTCTTTTCCCCATTCTGTGCATTAATAATTTCCTTAAATTTCTCGTAGGCTTTTCCTGAACATAGTGTTTCTTCTGCTGTTTTTTTTGCATTTTTAATTCCACAGAGTTTTAATAGTTCGGCTGAAAGATATAGCGATTTTTCTTTTAAGTCTTTGGGGCCATCATTTTGCAAAACTTTTAAGATGTCGAGCATTTCTAAAACCGGACCAACACCATTGCCAATTGGTTGGCTTCCGTCGGTATAAACCACTTTTAACTTTAATCTAAATCGTTTACCTATTTTTTTAAATTTCTCTCCAAGTTTTTTAGCTTTGATTATGTTTTTCATTTTCCCTCCCTCTCCATATGGAATATCAATTAAAATATATTTTGAGCCTGCCGAGATTTTCTTCGACATAATTGATGCCAGAAGTTGTGGTTCTACATCTAAATTTAATAATCGTTCCACTTGTATAATTTTATCGTCGGAAGGTGCGAGCCCGAGCGAGCCTCCCCATGTTATACAAGCACCAGTATCGTTAACGACTTTTGTAATTTGTTTTACTGACAGCTCAACATTCGAAATTGTTTCAATTACGTCGGCGGTTCCCGAGGCTGAGGTTATTGCTCGTGATGATGTCTTTGGTACAGTTAGTCCGACCGCCGCACAAATAGCTACAACAATTGGAGTCGTTCGGTTACCGGCAATTCCTCCGATGCAGTGTTTATCGGCTATATATTTACCCTTGAATTTTAATTTTACTCCTGTTTTTGCCATCGCCCTAGTTAGATTAATTATTTCTTCAAAGTTCATCCCGTTTAACTTTTCGGATGCGGTGAAGAATGCGATTTCTGCCTCAGTCAAATTATTGTGAACAATCTCGGAAATTAAATATTGTAATTCTTCTCTATCTAATCTTTCCCCATTGAGCTTTTTCTTAATTAAAAGTGTCGCGCTAGATATTTCTGATGTGCCGACCTCAACGATTGATCTATTTTTTAGTTTTAGAATTTTACTCAGTTCGTGAGACAGACCTATTTCATTTTTTTTAACCAGCTTCGGAAAGATATCAACCACGGCGTAAACTTTTTTTGAATTTGATATTACAATTCGGTCGTCGACAAATACATTCATTTTTTTTGCAGTCTCGTCATTAAGAATAACTACCGGACGACCCGCGAGCCAATTGAAGTTCCTTATTTTTAATTTCACCTCTAAACCTCTTACTTGTTGAATAAATCTTTTAGTTTTCCTTTTTGGTAGAATTCAATAATAATTAAAACGTAAGCGAGAATAAGCGGACCGAGAAGTATTCCTGTTATTCCGAAGAAATAAAGTCCACCTATTGTTCCGATAATACTTAATACAATTGGAAGATTTGACCGTCTTGATAAGATATATGGTCTGAGTAAGTTGTCGATTGTTGAAACAAATATGGCACCATATAAAAGCAGAAAGATTGCTGCGAAGGTTTGACCCTCGATTAGTAGAAAGATACCTACTGGAAACCAAACAATCCAAGAGCCTATAACCGGAATTATTGAGACGACGCTTGCAATAAATGTTAAGATTAGAGCGTTAGGAACTCCCAGAAAAAATAGACATGCTCCAACTGCCAGACCCTGAATAATTCCAATAAAAACCTGTCCAAAAACTATTGCATTAGTTATCCCCCTAAATTCTTTGAGAATTTTTTCTTCCGTGGCCTCGGAGAATGGGGAAAGCGTTGAGACATATTCTCTAAGTTTGTCCGAATCTCTAATCGCAAAATAAAAAGTAAAAAAGAAAACTGCGAATCTAAGTAACACGGACGGAAGATTTACTAACATATTTGTAAATTGATTTAGAAACGTAGAAAAGATTTTCCCAATTATATTATCGAGGTTTATTGCTATAGCCGACGAGAAGTCGCTTTGTATGAAGCCATTAATAAATTCTGTAAGGTTAAAATTTTGGAGCAAAACATATATCCCAAATGTCTGTTTGACTAAAACTGGAACTAGATAAATTATCGGAACTGTGACTATAATTACGAGTCCGAATACAAGAAGGGAGGCAGAAAGATTCTCACTTTTTATTTTCGTTTTGATTTTTTTATAACTAGGTCCGAAGATGTAAGCAAAGAGGAGACCGAAAATTATTGGGATAATTATTGGTTTTAACATTAGGAACGCAAGAATAAAAATGCTTATAATAATTGCACCCACTATACCTCTCTTTATGTCCTTGGAATTTGCCATAATAATCTATGGATTGACAATTTATAAAGTTTCGGAACAATAAGCAGAAGAATTTATAAAGAGATTTTATGTTTTTACCGCATGGTTATAAAGAAAATTTTTGATGACATTTCGGACGAAGAAGTGCATTTAGCATTTTTACGATTCGGCCGAGGGCAATATAAAAATAAATATTTATTGCAAGGGAAGAGGCAGGCGAAGAATTGGGCGATTAAAACGAGTGCAGAATATACAAATTTTTTAGTGAGAAGTTGTCTTGAAAAAATTACCGGCCAGGTAGCGATTAAGGGAATTATTGTTTCTACTTTGGATTTAAAAGATGAGATTGAATTTGAAATTAAAAAGGTCAGTAATTTTCAGGGCGTCCGAAGATATATAATAGATACTGAGACCGAGCCGTCAAAAGTTTTAGGTTTGATGAATAAATATCCGAAGATTTTTTTTGCCTTAAGTTTTAATGGAGACGGTTTTGTTTTGAAGGTCAAAGCAAAAGCGCCAAAAAGTGCGAAGCCAGGAAAGGATGACGAGAAACCCGTTGCTGATTTTTGTTCTCTAAAAACTGGAGATAAAACAATTATTGATGAACTATTTTTCGGAGTCGGAGATTTTCAAGAGGCCTCCATTCGTCACGATATTGATGTAACTGGTATTGTTTATCCTGCAAACATAGAAAATTTGAAGCCGACCGAAATTAGAGAATTGGCAAAGAGAAAAGGTGTTATTAAAAGAAATGTCGAAGCGGACGGAATTGAAAAAACAAGTGAAGCTGAATTTGTGGCTTAATCAAACCAACTTAACTTATCCCACTTATCTAATTTTTTAATTTGACATTCGGCTTTTTGTGCGTCAGACCTACTGGAACATTCTTTAGTTCGTAAAAGTTTTTTGAATTTTTTCTGGCGGACATATTTACTACCCTTACCTTCGGCGTGAATTTTCATTCGTTTGTCGAGGTCGTTTGTGACGCCAGTGTAGAAAGAACCATCTTGGCATTCAAGAATATATACAAACCAGAATTTTTCCATTATACATCAAGGTTTTTTTCTTTTGCGCAAGATGAACAAATTAGCGCGGTATCTTTTAGAGACATGTAATATCTATTTCCCTGCTCGAGAATGTCGTTGAATTTTTCCCAGCCCTTTTCAATTGTCAATT
This sequence comes from archaeon, assembly GCA_043815105.1. Taxonomy (GTDB): domain Archaea; phylum Nanobdellota; class Nanobdellia; order Pacearchaeales; family GW2011-AR1; genus JAGVXH01. The sequence continues at coordinate 3,405 of JBDRJI010000008.1, read as the reverse complement.
TTCCCGAAACAACTTTCTCCGGAACTTTTGACGCATCTTCTAATAAATCGGTTCGCTTCTTGAACATCTTATAATGATAGAGATTTGGCTTCGATGTTTTCGATATTTTTTTATTACAACTATAACAATTTGGTTGTGTCATTAAAAGTTCCTGTTCGCGAATTGCCCACTGAAGTTGGAAATCTGCGTCCTGTATTAGGTGCTTGTAATTTCCAACACCACCAAGTCGATTAAATGTTAGGGTAATTGCTTCTTCTGCTTCTCCTATATTAGAAATAACAATTTCGCCAATTTTTCGGGAGTATCTCCAAATCGGATATTTTTTTTCTTTTCGTGGAGTTGTAACCGACTTACCTATTCGATAACATTTCGCGCCCGCCTTGATTTTCCCAACTATCATATCTTTTTTTCTTCGAACGGCTCGCTGTTTTCTCTCGGCAAATTTTTTCGCCACAGTTTTTTCTTTTCTAGAAACATAACCCTTTTCGCCCGGAAGAATATCTGGAGTTTTAATGGCCATAGTTTATACAATGAAAATTATTTTATAAAGGTTGGGGAAATTCCTGTTTTACATCAATGTTGCAGCAAAGTTTATAAAGTTTATATTAATGTAATGCTATATGGATAAAAGAAAGAGATTGACAATTTTAATTATAGTTGCGGTAATTCTGGCGGTGACAGCGATTGCGTTAGATATTATGGATTCGGAAGTTCCGACGACGAGCGACGCCTCTGTTGCTGGACAAGATGGTGCAGGAATTATTGGAGTTGATATAATTCCTGGAGAGGTCGAAGATAAATTATTAGAAGCAGAGGGACAACCATGAAATTAGATAATGCGGAGATAGTAAGTTACGTATCAATAGCGGTCATAGTTATATCGTTATTTTTTATAGGTACAGAAATCACGGGATTTGCAGTAACGGAAAATGAAACAGGATTGGTTAATGTTACTATAACAACTTCGGCCGCACTCAACTTTACCACAGCTCTTCTTGATTTCGGTTCTGGGTATGTAACTACAGGACTAGGGGCAACATTACAAAGCAACGGTACTGGATTAAACACCTCTTGGAGTGGGGCAAAAACAGCTGAACAGTTGGTATTAGAAAACATAGGAAATGTAAACGTAAGCTTAACACTATCGACGAATAAAAGTGTAGATGATTTTATTGGAGGAACGTCTCCAACATTTAAGGCAATGACGGCAGATACATCAGAAAATACTGGAGCGTGTACAGGTACAGAGACATTCGATGGTTCATATGCAGATATTGATGGAACTCTTCAAACGGCATGTTCAAATTTCGGATATGGTGCAGACTATGATTCAATAGATATTGATTTCGAGCTATATATTCCTAGCGATGCGCTAGGTGCAAAAACCGTAGGAATAATTGCTATAGGAACGTACACACCATAATAAGCATATTATTTATAAACAACAATCTCTTGTTTAGTCAATGAAAGGTGACATTATTTTTGGATTATTGATACTAGTAATTATTTCTGCAGAAATAATATCTGCCGGAGGGGTAGGAATTAGCCCGGTATATTACAAGGAATTTTTTGAACCAGGATTGGAAAAGAATTTTACCTTCAATGCCTTCAATACAAAAGCGGATGAGGGAGTAAATATTTACGTCAAAGGAGATCTTGCGGACTATGTTACCTTAAGTAATGTATATTTTTTAGGAAATGGGGAATTTACAGTATCCTTAAAACTGCCGGAGAAAATTGATACACCTGGAACACATAAAATAATCATAGGCGCGATAGAGGCTAAGAGTGAGACAGAAGAGGGAGTTATTGGTGGAATAGCGGCGATACAGGGACGGATTGATATACTAGTTCCTTATCCAGGAAAATATTCCGAATCAACGTTTACGATAAGCGACATCAACGAAGGAGAGGAGGCAACTTACGAAATAGAAACAGAGAATTTAGGGAGTCAGGATTTAGAGGTGAAGACCACAATAGAAATTTACAAAGATAATATGTCAGAAAACGTTTTAACAAAGAGACTAAAAGAAAAAATTATCAGACCAAAAGAAATCTCCAATATAATAGAAACAATCGATACTAGAAATCTTCCCCCAGGAGAATATCAGGCCCTTGCGACAATCGATTGGGGGAAAATAGATAAAGTAAATCAAACTTTCCGAATTGGAGAATTTTTAGTTGAAGTTATCGATTATGATTATCAATTCGAAGAAAACAAAATAAACGAATTTAATATAAAGATACAAAATAAATGGAACATGAAGATAGACCAAGTGTTTGCTACACTATCGATAACAGATGAAGGAAGGCTTCTGAGGAGTTTTAAAACGGTTTCGGTAGATACAAGCCCATGGGAAGTAAAAAATTTAACAAGTTATTTTGATACGACGGGACTTGAAATAAAAAGATATACTGCGAACATTATTTTAAATTACGGAGAAGAAGTTTCAAGCAAGCTGATAGCAATTTACATAAAAGAATCTCCGAAAAATAAATACACAAAATATATTATAATCGCGGTGATAGTAGCTCTAATAATAATAGCAACATTTATTTACCTGATATTAAGAATAAGAAAGCTAAGTAAAAATGCAAAGAAAAAATAAAATCCTGTTATATTTATCACTAATAGTAGCGATAACGATTTTCATATTTATAAATAGTCTAACGTTGAGTAAAGAAGTAATTTCAACGGAATTTATCTTGGGTGAAAATATGGGATTTGATTTATCTCCGGGAAAACTGAACTTCGGAAAGATAGTTCCTGGCAACGGAGCATCAAGACAAATAACAATAGAAAATAACTTTGAAGACACAATTAAAGTATCGATAAAATCTTCAGGGGAAATATCAAAATATATAATTGTATCAGAAAATAATTTTCTAATAGCTCCTTCGGAATCTAAAAATGTAACATTCTCGGCATATACCGGTGATTTAACAGAGTTCAGAACTTATAAGGGTAAAATAATCATTATATCTAAGAAAGCCTAAACTCCCTCTTCAGCCCCTTCTCCGACAGAAATACTTTCAGCTTCTTTAATCTTCCCAGCTCGTTCCAACTTAACTTCCTCGTCTGCCTTTTCAGCCAAAGCCCTCATTTTTTCCTCAATAGCACTCTCTCCAGATTTCAACTCACTCTCTTTCTTTTCTCGAGCAAGTCTTTTCTTCCGTGGTTCTTCTAAAATTAGTTTCTCTCCTACAAAATCCTCGAGACTGGGCAATGGCTTATCAATTTTATGAGCCTTCATGTATTCTCTAGCCATCAGCCAGAAAAATAATCCAAGTGATTTATTGGATTTATTATTTCCAATCATTACTACATCAATATCTGCAGTATGATTATTGGTATCGCAAATGCCAACAACGGGAATTCTTATGTTCTTTGCGTCTGCTAGGGCA
>JBDRJI010000007.1:0-2699 GCA_043815105.1 archaeon | reverse complement strand
CTGTTTCCATTTTTTTGTAAGTTTTTATCGGGAAAATATAATCTTTTTTGGTTTTTAAATTTTTTGCGATAGTTTCTCCACCATAACTAAAAATATTATAATCTTCTACTTCTTCCATTACGGCATCTGGGTAATGCGCTTGAATTTGTTGTTCTAGATATCGCGCCATTTCTCGGGGAGATACTACATAAAAAGTAATTGTTTTTTGATTTGCCACTACTTCAAAAGAAAAATGGTCATTTCGCCCAAATAGCCATGGCACGATCCCTCTTGGCGCGCGTAAACCTCCTATTGATGAAAATATGGTTTCTCCAATGGCAATTTGCTCGTGCAATTGCTGAACTTTATTTTCTGCTTCTCTTTCATTGTCGCTTGGTTTTTCTTTTTGTAATTTTATTAAATATATTGAATGATCAAAATATTTATTTTTTATAAATACTAAATGGATTATTTTTTTTGTAATTAAAATTATCACTACAAAAACAATAATCCATATCAAAATCAACAGCCAAAAATTAATATTAAGACCTGCCTCAATTGTTGATGATAAATTTTGTTCCAATTCGTAATTCATAAAAATTAAATTATTCTAAAGTCATTATTATAACTCTGGCATAACCGCTACAAACTCTTTCTATTCCAGGTGATCCATCTATTGGATGATACCAGCAATTACTGCTTGTTCTAACATTTACATGCGTGTCATTAAGATATTCTAAATATGCATAATCCACATTACCATTATAAGTCGCACTAACAGCTCCGACGTCATACATATCACTACAATCCGCATTATCAGAAAACCACAACTGGGCGATTACTTTGGTAGTGCCCAGATTGTGTATTAATTCAAAATCATTATTGTTTGACATTGCAAAACATCCTGAATCATAAATTCTGCCAAATCCTGAAAAATCTTTGCAATTCGCCCCGTTCTCATCACAAATTTTTTTTACGTTAAGATTTCCCTGAGAATCCATGGTTATCTTGTTTGATAATTGGGAGTCTGCGGATGATGTCAAAAATTCAAGTTTTGTTGGAATATAGACACCGCTAGCTCCATCTTGAACAGCTTTTATTTGGGCTCCATGTATATATGGAGAGGTGGCTTTGCCCTTAAAATTTATTTCTCCCAATTTTTCTCCGTCTACTGTTGAAACTTCATCTCCAATTGTGTCGCTATGAAATTTAGTAAATGTAATAGATGAGCCTTGCGAATTGTTATCTGAGAATGTAGTAATGCCCATTCTGGCTGAAAATATATTATCAATAATATCTAAATCATATTGAGGAACATCCGTCCCGATCCCCACATTCCCATCCTCCGTTATCACCATTCTATTCTCCCCTCTCCAAAATCTCAAATCATCCGTCCCTGTTTCATCGCTATAAATCGCCCAATGATCCGTGCCGTCGCCCAAAGCTATTTCTGCGTTTTTGCCGTCGCCCCATATATATAATCCTGAGTTGCCCGTGGAGTCTTTGATTACCAGTTCGTGTGATGGGCTGTCGGTGCCGATGCCGACATTGCCGTTTTTAATTCTCATATCCTCTTCCACCGTAGCGCCATGATTAGTTTTAAATACTATAGATCCGGAACCACTGCCAGCTTGCAATTGAAGGCTGGATGTTATTCCATCGTGATAAGATCCTATTGAATCTGTTAGTGACCCGTCTGACTTTCTTCTGAACTTAACATAACTGTCTGAGCCGGAAACACCAAATATACCATCACCTGCAACTTCCAATTTTGCTGCAGGAGATGTTTCTCCGATACCGACATTGCCATCTGCATTTACAACCATTCTTACTGAGCTTCCAATATGTGATAAACCGGCATGCACAGAATTTACTCTAAATTGTAATTGAGCATTTGAATCCTCATAAACAATTTGAGATCTCATATTTCCATCACGCGCTAAAGAAAAATCGGGATTACCTCCAATACCCTCTGCGATAATATCAAGACCTGCCGGACCTTTTGTATGAAGATTTCCTACTGGATCATCCGTCCCAATCCCGACATTATCAATATTATAATAAATCTTATCCCCATTTTGGCTCCATAATCCACTTCCGCCTATTCCTGCTGACAAATCATTGCAGTTGGCACCTGTTTCATCGCAAAGCTCAATTGCGCGAATTGTGCCGTTGACATCTAATTCGGAGGCGGGATTTGTTTTGTTGATCCCTATATCTCCGCCGTTGTTAAAATACATATCCTCCCCTACATCTCCTCTAATTTGAACAACGCGAGAACCAGTTGGATTATCCAAGGATAGACACCCTCCTCCTGCGGCGCATTCCCAAATTTTAGTTCTCTCATTATTTCCGACACCCAATGACCCTGCTACACTTAATTTGCTACTCGGTATTGTCGTCCCGATACCGACATTTCCATTATGACTTATTCTCATTGATTCATACATCGGTCCTGGACCATCAACTCCTTGAGTAAAAAACACAATTCCCACATAATCGGAATCATTATGCTCCATAACGCTTGCTATTCCAGCTCTTCTCCTCTCTCCTTCTCCGAACCAAGTAATTCCTCCAAAATATTTTCCGTCAGCATTTGTTACCGCCCCCCTTAAAATTATACTATCTTGACCTGTGGTTGATTGAGCTGTGTCATATTCTTTCGCATTATGTATATGTAACAAAGCTTCAGGGTCTGTTGTGCCTATCCCGACATTGCC
>JBDRJI010000006.1:0-2504 GCA_043815105.1 archaeon | reverse complement strand
GTGGGAATAGTCGATCATCATAAGTTGGGGGATGTGACTACGTCTTTCCCCGTAGATGTTTTGATTAGACCGGTTGGAAGCACCTGTACGATTGTTAAGTCGCTGTATGATTATTATGAGAAGAAAATTTCGAAAGAAATTGCGGGAGTTATGCTTTGTGCGATTTTGAGCGATACAGTAATTTTTAAGTCGGTAACTACGACGGATGAAGATAGGGATATTGCAAAAGAGTTGGCGGAGATTGCGGGCGTTGACGATATCGAAAAATTAGGCATGAAAATGCTTAAAGTGAAATCTGCGATTGAGGGAGTTTCTGCGAAGGATTTGGTTATGAGAGACTATAAAGATTTTGATATGAATGGAAATAAGATTGGCATAGGACAGTTAGAGTTGGTGGATTTTTCTACAGTTAATAAAATCCGAGAGGAGTTGTTAGGAGAGATTAAAAAATTAAAAGGAGAAGGTAGGCAGGGCGTTTTCCTTTTGTTAACTGATATTATGAAAGAGGGTTCGGAGCTGTTGTATATTTTAGATGATTCTTCGATTATTAAAAAGGCGTTTGGAAAAGTGCCAAAGGAAAATAGTGTTTGGCTTGATGGGGTTATGAGTAGAAAAAAACAGGTTGTGCCCCCACTAGAAAAGGCGTTTTCTTAGAAAACAATTTAAAAAATAAAAAAATAAATTTTTGTGTTTATTTCTTGCTCGTTGCTACGATTACCTTGATAGATACTACTAATGCTGAAGCCATAACGAATACTGTGAAGTTGTTAAGCATTGTTTGTAGATATCCGACGGTTGTTGCAAGTTGTCCAATTGCTAGTGAACCTAAACTACCGACCATAAGTAAAGCGATTACAGAAACTAAGAAATCTGTAATTTTCTTTTTGTCGATGTTCAAGAATCCTACAATCAGTCCTAATATAAATAGGATGAGCAGTATTGTAGAGCTTTCGATTGCGGTAACTAGGGCTGCTAGAATAGCAATTACTAAACCAACAATGAACGACCATTTTCCGATTAAATCTAATTCCATATTGCATCTCTTTTTAGTTATAAATTAAAGGAGAAAGTTATTTAAGTAGCTTGCGTTTTTGTGTTTTATGGAATTTAAGAAGAAAGTTTTAGAGAACGGCCTAACTATTTTATTTGAGAAGCGAGATGTCCCGGTGACGACGGTGATGTTGGCGACGAAGTATGGGTCGGCTTATGAATCGATTGAAGAAAAGGGGATGGCGCATTTTATGGAACATTTATGTTTTAAGGGGACGGAGAAAAGAACCGTTAAGCAAATTGTTGATGAGGCTGAGAAAGTTGGCGGAGAGTTGAATGCGTTTACTCACGAAGAGGTTACGACATATTATGTGAAGTTGCCGTCGGAACATTTGGGCGTTGCTATGGATGTTATTTTTGATATTTTTTTTTAATGCGAGTTTTCCGGAGGATGAGGTTGAGAAGGAGGCGAATGTTATTTGTGAGGAGATTAAAATGTATAAAGATAATCCGAGAGCACATGTGTTAGAGAAGATAAAAGAGAATCTGTATGAAAGTCCGTTTGGGGATTTTGGTGCTGGGTCGCAGGAGGGAGTTAGGGGGATGACGAGAAAGCAGTTGTTTGATAGACATCGTGAAGTTTATGTGCCGAGCAATTCGATTCTTTGTGTCGTTGGAAATAATGATTTTGAAGAAGTTGTGAAGATGGCGAAATCGATGTGCGTTGAGAGAGATGGCATTGATATTAAGGTTCCTGAAATTGTAAATAAAAGTGTTAGGAGTTCTGAAGCAAGAGCGGGGATTGAGCAGATGAATCTTGCGATTGGTTTTCATTTTCCGCATTCTGGCGAGGATGGACGTTATGTTTCCGAGGTGTTTTCTGCAATTTTGGGACAGGGGATGTCGTCGAAATTATTTAGTGAGGTTCGAGAGAAAAGGGGGCTAGTTTATGCGGTCAAGAGTGATCTGGATTTGGGGAAGAATTATGGTTATATGATTATTTGGGCTGGGACAGATCCCGAGAAAGAAAAGGAAGTTGTTGATATTTGCTTGGAGGAGTTTAAGAAAATGGGAGATATCAGCGAGGAGGAATTGGCTACGGCGAAGGTACAGGTTGTTGGAAATCGGCGTGTTGAATCTGAGGGTTCGAGCGAAACCGCGGTTGGTTTAATTATGGAAGAAATTTCTGGCTACGCTGAGAATTATTATAAGTATGAGGAAAAAATTAATGCGGTGAGTTTGGACGATATTAAGGCTCTTGCTTCTAAAGTTGATTATGCTAGTTTTAGTTTAGGGCCTTAATACATAATTTTAAAATCTTGTTTTGGTAATTTGTTTTATGAAAATTGTGAGTGTGCCGAGAGTTAATGCCTTGGGGAAGGTGGGTCCGGAGAAAATGGGAGAGAAAGTTTTGGCGGAGCTTGGAGTAGAGACAGAAGAGATTGAGGTTGACAATTCAGATGTTGAGAGTTCGGAGAAGATAATTTATTCTCGGGCGAAGGAAATTTTTAAGG
>JBDRJI010000005.1:0-4315 GCA_043815105.1 archaeon | reverse complement strand
TTAAATTCTTGTTATAATCTCCCGATAGGGGACGAAGGATAGCTGCAAGCGGTTTTTTGCGAAGCAAAAAAATCCCGAAGAGTTCAAGAACGAGCCGTAAAGTTTTTATATATCAATAAATTATCAATTGTATGAACATCGAAACAAAACCACATTTCAAAAAATTAATAGAAATAATCAAAGAGGATGGCTTTTTGACAGCATTAGATTATGACTATCAAATTACAAGATCTAGACATCCTCTTTTGAATTGGTTTATGGAAGATGTGGAATATTTGAAGTCCCCAATTATGAGTTGGTATGGAGACAACGAAAGAGAACATACTTCTAAATATTACACAGCAAAATATCTTGGTGGTTTTGGTAGAGAAAGATTAGCAGAATTACAATTGAAATAGGCTCGTTCTTGAATTGATTATAACATAAGATTATCAATAGTTTGTTATTGATAATCTTCATATAGGGATAAAAACAATACTTTTATTATATATTAAAACTCATCAGAAATCAACCCCTACTTCATAACCTTAAAATTTTTCCAAGCAACTTCAAAAAGATTTTCTAGTGCTTGGGAGAAAAATTGTGTGTTTATCCATACGCCAATGTCGTATGCCTGATGAACTTCATTATCGTTTAGAAGCATAAACATTAGTTGTTCTCCGTCAATTATTATAAATCTTGCTCGAAGGTCTGCAACATCTCGGACTTCAGCGACTTTTGAAAAATCTTTTGCAACTTGTTTGTTTTCAGAACTTATTGGTGCGGCAATCCTAATTGTTACTCCTCGCTTTTTTGCTTTTTCTAAGGATGGCAAAAGAATTTCTAATTTTCGACTTAGTCCGTCTGCGGTTGTTACCAATGTTATTGTGGTTTGTGCCTCTCTAATTAACATATCCAAATGGTTGTAAATATTCTGTCGACCCTTTAGTGCGCCTGACAAATCTGTTGATTCGATGTATTTAATCCCATCTGAAAACAATCCCATTAGTTCGTGAAGAACGTCATCACCCTTTAATTTTTCTAATCTTTTAGATTTCTCTTTTGCGTTTACTAATAAATTCTTCTTTACTCTTTCAATTACCTCTTCTGGTTTTAGCGCGATGAATTTAATGGGCTTACCAAGTTTCATTACAATAAAACCTTTTTTCTCCAAGGATTCTAAAATGTCGTAGGTTCGGGAACGTGGCACGTCGGAAATTGAAGATAGCTCGCCGGCGGTAGAAGTTCCTCGAGATAGCAAGGCTGTCCAGACTTTTACCTCGTAGAGGTTCAAATCAAATATCTTTCTTAACCTGCTCAAAAATTCCTCTTTGACTATCATAATTATTCTAATGTTGAATAGTATTTAAATGTTTCTTTAAATTGTTTCGGAATCAAGGAGTAAAAAATATATTTACCGACGGTAATTATATTTTATTGAATTGAATAAAGAAAGATTTGTTTTTAATTTTACCTTCTTCCGAGTGATTAAACTTTTTGTTAGATTTGCCAAAAGAGATTGATTTTGCCCCTACTCTTTCTTTGATAAAATCAAGTTGAGATTTTAGTTTGTCGTCGAATTCCGAAGAAATTTCTAGTTCTATTTCGTCTAATTTTATTAGACCGGCTTCCTTTCGTGCCGCTTGTATTTTTCTGGAAATTTCTCTGGCAAATCCTTCATTCTCGAGCTCGGGAGTTAAAGTTGTGTCTATGGCGATTTGTAGCTCGCCGATTTTATACTCTATTTTTTTTACATTGGTTTCTTCTTTGATTATTTGAGTTAGTTCTTCGCTTAATTCTACTGGGTAATGAACTGTCGCTTTTGCGAGTGGCCATTTTAGACTGATGTGAGTTTTGTCTCGTTCTCTCAGTATCGTAGATACTATGTTTTTTGCGCCTTCCATTTGTTCTTCCAATTCTTTGTCAATTAGTTTTTCGTTTTCTTTGGGATAATTTTCCAGATGAACCGATTTATTTTTGTCGTTTATATCTTGGTAAATTTTTTCCGTGACGAATGGGATTATAGGTGCTAGGATTTTTGTCAGTTTTTCTAGAACGTATTTTAGCGTTTTTCTTGCGGTTTCATCGTCGTCGTTAAATCGGTCTCGCGAGTTTCGTACATACCAGGTTGATAGGTCGTCAATGTATTTTTTTGTGAAGGCGCAGGCTTTTATTGTGTTATATTTTTCCAGATTTTCCCGAACTACTTTATTCAACTCTTCGGTTCTCGACACAATCCATCTATCCATAATGTTGTTCGATTTTTTGTAAATTTCGTCTCCTTTTCGTTGGTAATCTTGGTAGAAATTTGAGACGTTGTATAATAGGAGTATGACTTTTTTGTAGGTTTCTTCGAGTCCTTTTTCTGAGAAGTTGAGGTTTTCGCCTCCGATAACTGGAGATGCTAGTATATAGAATCGTAATGTGTCGGCTCCGTATTTGTCGAGAACTTTCAGTGGGTCTGGATAGTTGTTCAGGGATTTTGACATTTTTTTTCCGTCTTCAGCCTGGATGACTCCCGTTGTTAAAACATTTTCGAACGGGATTTTATCGAAGAGGATTGCGGATAGCGTCATCATATAATAGAACCAAGCTCGCGTCTGTCCGATGTATTCTGTTACAAATTGTGCTGGAAAATTCTTGTCGAAATATTCTTTGTTTTCAAATGGGTAGTGAAATTGAGCGAATGTCATTGCTCCAGATTCGAACCAACAATCTAAAACTTCTGGGATTCGCGCGTATTCTTCTCCGTCGATTTCCAGTTTGATTTCATCCAGACAGTCTTTGTGCAAGTCTATTTTTTTAGGTAATTTTTTTGCGAATTGTTTTAACTCTTCGATTGACCCGAGAACTTTTATTTTTCCCGAGGCTGATTTCCAGATGGGGATTGCGGTTGCCCAGTATCTGTTTCGTGTGATGTTCCAGTCTGGTGCGGTTGAGATGTTGTGTTGCATTCTGCCCTCCTTGAGATATTCCGGAATCCAGTTTATTTTGAGGTTTAGTTTTAGGAGTTTGTTTTTTATTTTTTGGATGTTGACGAACCACGCGGGAAGTGCTCGGTAGATTAGTTTGGTGTGGCATCGGTAGCAGAATGGATATTCGTGTTCCATTTTTCTTGACATGATTGCTTTGCCTGATTTTTTTAGGTCGATTACTATTTGCTCGTTTGCGTCGTGGACGAGTTGTCCTGCATATTCTTTTACTTCTTCGGTGAATTTCCCATTTTCGTCGACGGGCTGAACCATTGGGATATTATATTTTCTTGATATGGCATTATCATCTTCTCCGAAGGCGGGTGCGATATGGACGATTCCGGTTCCTTCGTCGGCCGTTACGAAATCTCCCACGAGAAATTGAAATGAGTTTAGGTTGTCTTTGAAATACGGAAACAGCGGTTCGTATTTTTTGCCTTCGAGTTCTTTGCCCTGAACTTCTTTTGTAACTATGTATTCGTCCTCGGATTTGTAAAAGGTCTGGATTAAATCTTTTGCTAAAATGTAAGTGTTGCCGTCGGATTTGTCTTGGGCATATACGTAAGTTAGTTTTGGATTTACCGCTAATGCCAGATTCGAAGGGAGTGTCCATGGGGTTGTTGTCCATGCGATTGCGTAGGTGCTGTTCTCGTCTTCGAGTTTGAATTTTACCGCTACTGTCAAGTCTTTTATAATTCTGTAAGAGTTGTCCATTGCGATTTCTGATTTCGCCAGGGGCGTTGAACATCGCGGACAGTACATTAAAACTTTTTCTCCTTCGTATAAATAACCCTTTTCGTAGAGTTGTTTGAACGCCCACCAGACCGACTCGATGTAGTTTGTGTCCATTGTTTTGTATCCGCCTTCCCAGTCGACCCATCTTCCGATTCTGTCGATGTATATTTTCCAGTCGTCGGCATAGGTCAAAACTTTACTTCGGCAATAGTCGTTGAATTTTTTAATGCCCATTTTTTCAATTTCATCTTTAGAATTTATACCCAAATCTTTTTCAGCGATGTTCTCGATTGGGAGTCCGTGACAATCCCAGCCCCATGTTCGTTTGACGTATCGACCTTGCATTGTGAAGAATCTTGGGAATACGTCTTTTAAGATTGAGGGAAGTAGGCTTCCGTAGTGAGGTAGCCCAGTTGCGAATGGCGGTCCGTCGTAGAAGATGTAGGGTTTGCCTTTTTCGGTTTTCTTTAAAGATGTTTCAAATATTTTTTTGCTTTTCCAAAACTGAAGGATTTCTTTTTCAATGTCTTTAATTTCTGCCATAGGGATTTGTGGGGATGAGGTTATTTAAGATTTTGGGAGATAACTTTTTAATACTTTTATTCCCCAAATTCCCCCAACGCTTCCTC
>JBDRJI010000004.1:0-3392 GCA_043815105.1 archaeon | reverse complement strand
TTATCTTAAAATATTCGTCACATCCATAAGTTAAAATAGTTTTGAAGATTTTATAATACGAAGGATATTGTTTTAAAACTTTTACGAATTTAGAATTTCCAAAAAAGTCAAATTTCCCTACAAGATATTTTATATAAGAGTCAAAATAATTTTTCTTCCATTGTTTTTCAAAAATAGATAGTTTGTTTATTAAAATGGCATTTGATAATAATTCGGATAATTCTAGAAGTGGGCGAATCCCAAAGGCTGTAGATGGAGGAGATGTGCCCATACTGTCTCCAAGAAGGACATAGTTTCCACGGACAGGAGAGAATTGTGGAGAATTTACAATAATTCCCCTAGAGAATTCATTTATCATTTTTTCATCTAAGAATTTTTTCATCAGACTATTTTTTGGAGGAGATATCAAATTAAAATTTAAGGATTTAACAAATTGCCAATCCCCATGGGTTGCAAATTTGTTATGGGGATTAATTTCTTCTACATAGCCATTATCCCCATGCGAATAATGAATATAATTTTTGTCCAAATCGGATTTTATAGGAATCTCAATTTTGTGAAGATTTCCGATCCAATATCTTAAGGGAGCCTTCATTTTTAATTTTTTTCTTAAGAATCCCCAAAAGCCGGAACAATCAATAAGATATTGAAAACGATAATTATTTTTATTGGTTATTAGTGTATTATTACAAGTATCCCCTGCCACCTCTTGTTTAAATATTGCAGAAGATTTGTTCAAAAGATTTTTACAAATAACTTCATAATCCATAGAAAAAACTTCTTCTTCTATTGTAAAAAAATGTTCATCATAAACATACATTTTAATCCCATCATATTTCTGAAAATATGGAAGTTGATATTTTTTTTGAGTTGAGCCAAATGTATTTCTTACCCCATGTCCTTTATGTGCCCCAACCTCTTTCTTGTCGATAATAAGTACGCTCCCCGTATATCCAATCTTCTTCAAATTATACGCCAATCCACATCCAGCAATACCTGCCCCAACAATAATCACATCATAATATTCCATTTCAAACTTCCTGTTTAACCTCCGGTGTTTTTCCTGCTACTAACCAGAAAATACCAAGGGCGACCAATGTAAAACTCATAAAAATAATTTTCAAATTTGAAGCATTGACAAATACAAACGAAAACGAAAATAAAATGATAACCAACCTAGCGCACCGATATGTAAGAACCTCTCTGCCATTGTACAAACAATAATCCATAAAAATCTTCAACATAAGAATAAATGCGAACATAATCAAAAACTTTTCATCTAAATCAAAAATGAAATATGAAAGAAACATTAAGATAACATAAATATTAAACAAAACATAAGTTATCGTTTTACCGTCCTTAAACAAGGTCATGAGAGTTTTATATCCTTTTTCTATATCCTTTTCCGCACCATTCAAATTTTTTATCGGAACCAAGAAAAGAAAAGAAGCGAACATAAATGTTGTAAGTTTTAAAGTAAAATCCAAATGAAAATCTAATAGAAAACAGGCGCTAAAAATTGGTAATCCCACATGGGTAAGTGAAAGCATCACAGAGTCTCCAAAAAGAATCTTTCGTGAATATTTATTGTAAATAAAACTCAAAAAAATCCATCCTAAAACACTCAAAAAAATTATAAAATTATAAAACGAAAGAACCACCGAGGTCAAAATTAGAATGCTTGCAAAAACCGACACATACCTTACTTCAAAATCCCCATCAACTTTAGCGTTCAAAATTCCTCCACTGGCATAAAGCAACACGCAACAAATAGATAAAATAATAACCTCTAAATTTATAAAATCTGCAAAACCCACAGCAATCATAATAAACGAAAAGGGAATCATCGCCCTTTCTGTTCGGGTAGCCTTTAATAAATTATAAAAATTAATCCACTTTCTTTTTCCCATAATAATACCTATTTTCTAAAATTATTTCTACTTAATTGAGAAAAATAGGACAACAAGTAAGAAAAATTCTAAAAGAAAAATACAATTTTATCCCTATTATAAAATTAAAATTAAATGTTATCGTTAATAATATTATCTATGACACAAATTAAAAAAGAGTTAAATGATACACAAAAATTTGACTAATATGCTACCCATTAAAATCAGCGAAGCTGCAAGGGCATATGAGACAATTAAAACTGGAGGACTAGCTATAGTCCCTACAAGAATAGGCTACATACTTGCTGGAAACACAGAACAGGCAATGAGAAAAAAATTTGAACTTAAACACAGACCAATATCTAAACCTGCAGTTGTAATTACAGACTACAGTAATCTTTTTCGAATAACTGATATTCCATTTGAGTACCATTCAATAGTTAGCGCCGTTCAAGAACAAAATTTATTATGTGGTTTTATTTTGCATAGAAGAGAATCGGAATTTAGTATGATTGATGATTATACCAACAAAGTTTCAAAACTCGAAGACGACACAAGCTGTTTCGCAATTAACCATGGACATTATAGTGAATACCTAGTTGCACGAGCCACCGCCGACAGAACTCTCATTTCTGCTTCATCAGCTAACAGATGTGGAGTTGGAAATAAAGGGAGATTCAAAAATATAGGAAACGATATAATAAATGGGGCTGATTTTGCAATTGAAGATGATGAATACGTTGCACAAAGATATGAATTAGATTGTGGAGAGCGCGGAACTATAATGAGCCTCGTCAGAGATAAACCAGTTATCATACGCAAAGGTCTCAATTCGCCCCTTATAGAAGATATCTTAATGCAATTATGTGGGACTAAAGGATATGATATAAGACATGGAGAATACCCATGAACTGCATGAATCATTTTTTAAAAAAAGAGGAGATAGAAACACGAGATCATTCTCGAGTGTATGATATAACTTCTCCCATAGAAAAAGCCATAGAAGAATCCAAAATAAAAAATGGACATATTTTAATCCAGCCACTACATACCACCGTCGGAATTTATCTTAACGAAGGAGAACCAAGGCTATTGGAAGATTTAGTTATTCAACTCAACAAAAGGGCCCCGCAAACTAAAGGAGCATATTTACATGACGATATTGACAAAAGAGAAGACGATTGCCCCGACGACGAACCCGAAAACGGACACAGTCACATCAAGGCGACATTTTATTCGAACCCATCCTTAGCTTTAGTTTTATACAACGAAAAACTTCAAATTGGAAAATATCAAAGAATACTTTTTGCAGAATTCGACGGTCCCTGCCCCAGAAAACACAAAAACAAAAGACAATATTTGATAAGTATAATCGGAGAATAATATGAATAAAGAATTAAAAGAATTATTAAAAATCAACGCGATTGAGATAGATAAGCAAACGGAAAAACTAATCCCAAAAAATATAGATAATATTTGGTTAGAGAAATATATAGGTATACC
>JBDRJI010000003.1:0-17965 GCA_043815105.1 archaeon | reverse complement strand
CTATCACAATCGGCACGACGCGCACGGAACTTTCAACCTCAGAAATGAAAGACAGGGTAATTAAAATTCTAAATTACCCAAAAGAGTTCGTCAAAAAATCAAACCTTCTATACAAATTTACCGTATATATCCCACAAGAAGAAATGAAATCAATCATTCAGGAAAGACCAGAAATCCGACTCGATACCTTGCGACATATTTTTGGAATTGATCGTTACAAACGAATCAAGGATAACACGCAAATACTTTTACAAAAACTCAAGGAGACGATTAAAATCAAAGAAATTCTCGCATCAGAACTCAACCTTCTAAAGGAAAAATTTACACTAGAAAACGAAAAAAAAATTACACTAGTAAGGGAAGTGAACAATCTAAATTTAGAATATCAGAATCTTATTCTGACAAAGCAAAAGAGCGAAGACAAGCTTGCGTTAAGTCAGGGTTTGATAGACGAGAAAAGGGGATTGGAATCAGAATTGGGGAAATTAGAAGTTTTTTTCCAGGGTAAAAAAGATTTAGAATCTCGAATGAAAAAAGAAATTATTTTAATGCAAAGGCAGACTCGTGAAAAATCAAACTTTTCGGAACAAAGATTGAGTGCAGTTTTGGAATTGGTGGAAAAACACAGAAAAATTCTTGACGAAAAAAACACAAAATTTTTGGAACTATCCTCTCAAATTTCCGTTTTAAATTCTAAAAAAGAAAGACCACTTAATCTCAAAAATCAGATAACATCCTTAGAAAATTGTCCAACTTGCTTGCAGGCTGTAAGTCAAAACCATAAAAGCAGGATTGAAAAACAAACTCAATATGACATCGAAGAAATTAATCGAGAGCTTGAACAAAAAATTCAGCAAAATCAAATATTGGTTAGAGAAGTTGAAAGTGAAAAAAAATTAGTGCGGGATTACGAGGCTGACAAAAATAATCTTCAGCAGGATAAAATAAAATATGAACATCAAAAAATTATCGAAACAAAAATTAAATCGGATGCCTTTATTCTTGACAGAACTTCAAACGAAATTAGCGAACTTCAAAATCAGATTGAGGAGTTGAGATTGAAAATTCAAACATTCGCGCAATCTCAAGAAATTTTTGATTTGGCCAAAAAAGCATTTCAGGAAATAAATGAAATCTCTCGAACGAAAGAAATTACTATGGCAACAAAAAATAAAGAGCTGGAAATTTTGAAGATAAGACTTCAGGAGCTGTCTGCAGAAATTCAGAACAAAGAGAAAATTAGGGAAGAGGTTAATCATTTGAGGGGATTGCAAGACTGGATTCAAGAAAAATTTATAACGATGATAAATTTCACCGAAAAGAACGTGATGGCGAAACTTCGGCATGAATTTTCAACGATTTTCACGGAATGGTTTTCTATCTTAGTTCCCGACTCTCTTTCGGTTCGGCTCGACGAAGATTTCACTCCAATAATTACAAATCAGGATTACGAGATTGACTATGATTTTCTCTCAGGTGGGGAACGAACAGCAACGGCACTAGCCTACCGACTTTCGCTAAATCAGGTTTTAAATTCTATGTTGTCTAATATAAAAACAAAAGATATCGTAATTTTAGACGAGCCAACCGACGGATTTGCAACCGAGCAGATTGATAAAATGCGAGATATTTTTGCACAACTTAAAGCTGAGCAAATAATTTTAGTATCTCACGAAGAAAAAATTGAAGGATTTGTAGACCACATAATTAGGGTTAGTAAAAATGGAACCAGTAGAATTAGTAACCCGAAACACTTTTAAACCAAATTCTTCCCATATATCTATGGAAATTAAGATTCTGAAAGATGAGAAGAATGAGTTGGATGTGGAGTTGTCTAGTTTGACTATAGCGGAAGTTCTTAGAGTTTATTTGAATAAGGAAGGTGCAAAACTGGCAGTTTGGAAACGAGAGCATCCGACGAAAAATCCAATTCTACATATAGAAGGCGATAACCCAAAAAAAATTCTAAAGAAAGCAATTGCAACACTGGAAAAAGAAATTGACAGCATAGTAGACGAATTCAAAAAGTCGAAATAATTCTAACATATAAATTATTATAAATAGAATTTTCTTGATAAGTCCATGAAGACTAAACTTATAGATAAATTAAAATTTTTGGAGGTAATAACTTATGGAAATATTTTTCTTAGGTCGGGAGTTTCTTCGGGTGTTTATGCAAGAATAAAAAAAGCCTATGGCAACCCCGAGCTTCTTGGAATAATTAGTCCCTATTTTTATGAAATTGTAGATAAAAATATAACCTGTGTTGCAGGGACGGGAGTTGGAGGAATACCTCTCGCGACGGCATACAGTATTGCTTATCAAATTCCACTTTGCATCGTCAGGGACGAAATCAAAAAACACGGAATGCAAGAACCAATTGAAGGATACGTCCCGACTAAAAAAGATAAGGTAGTAATTTTAGACGATGTATATACCTCCGGTTCAAGCCTCATGGATACGGAGAAAATTTTGCAAACTACTGGAGCCGAAATAATACAGGGATGTGTTATTTTAGCCCGTAACAAACCCGACATATATTTCCCAGTAAAATCTATTTTAAATTTGGAAGATTTATTATAGTGGCGACACAAACAAAAATTTCTACCGGCTCACCTGACCTAAATAAATTTCTTCTCGGCGGATATGAAACAGATATAATCACGACGCTTTATGGCCCAGGTGGTTCGGGCAAGTCGAATTTGTGTAGTGTGGTTGCGGTTTCTCAGGCGCGACAAGGGAATAAAGTAATTTTCGTAGATACCGAGGGTGGATTTTCTACAGACCGATTCAAACAAATAAGTCAGGGGACGAAAGAAGAAATTGAAACAGCATTGCAAAATATTTTACTCTTAAAACCAACATCTTTCAAGGAACAGGAATCAGCTTTTCAGGAATTATTAACTCACGTAAAAAAAGAAAATATTTCTTTGATTGTTATTGATTCGATAGCGATGCTTTATCGACTCGAGCTTGGGGACGCGATAACTTCAAAAGATGGCGAAAAAATTTCCGAGGTAAACAGAAAGCTCGCGAAACAATTGAGATCGCTAAACGAAATTGCCAGAAAACAAAATATTCCTGTTATTGTTACTAATCAAGTTTACGCATCGTTTACCCAAAACTCCGAAGACAAAAATTTTGAAAGACAGGTTTCAATGGTGGGTGGCGACCTTTTAAAATACTGGAGCAAATGCCTAATCGAACTTCGGAATTATAATGGCAGAAGAAATATTATTCTAAAGAAACACAGAAGTCTCCCCGTTAAAGAATTGGCTTTTGAAATTATTAATGCAGGAATTAGGAAACGGGGAATTTTTTAGATAAACCAAAAAACTTTTTATACTCAAATTCCTTAACTAAACAATGGTTTATGCGGTTTTCATAACCGAGAATTTTCAAAAAGAGATGGTAGGGTTTTCTCAGTCAGACAGAGAAAAAATCCAAAAAGTTTTTTTACAACTTAAAGAAAATCCTTTTGTCGGCGACGCAATAAGATATAGATTTTTTCGCGAGAAACGAATAAAAGAAAAACGAATTTACTATTTGATTTATGACGATTTGTCCGCTGTATTAATTGTTGCGATTAGTGGAAAGAAAACACAACAAAAAACAATAGATTATATAATTCGCTATTTGCCTGAATACCGACGATATGTAAAGAATTTATTCAGATAGTAAATCAGGCAACTCTTAATATTCTGCCGGCTTTCACGTCTTCCAAGCCGTTTTTAAATTGCCGAATTAAATCAATATCCAATTTTTCCATTTCCCTTAATATCTCTATCTGCCTAACCATTCTCTCATATCTTGCTTTCGGTATTTTTATCATTTCCATATTTTATAATATATTATATACTTTAAATAATTTGCCTATGCTCAAGAAACACAGAAGCCTCCCCGTTAAAGAGCTATCTTTTGAAATTGTTACTACAGGAATTAGAAAGCGGGGAATTTTTTAATATATTGTGTAGTATATATTTATTTATAAAAGATATTATTATTATGGTAGTATGATAGAGAAAACGGATATTTTAGTGGTTGGTTACGGAAACATAGGAAAGGGAGTTGTTGGTGCGATTGAACGTAATCCAGATACAAATCTTGTCGGGATAATTTCAAGAGATCCCTTTCGCGTTAGAAATAATTTTCGAAGCAGTACGATTCCAATTTATTCTCAGCAGTTCATTTTAGATGTGTCTGGTGTAGCTCTAGCAGATGTTGCGATTTTATGTGGTGGTTCAAAAAAAGATTTGCCAGTACAGGGTCCTGCTTTTGCCAGACTTTATAATACAGTGGATAGCTTTGATACACATTCAGAAATTCCTAAATATGTAGCAAATATGCAAGAAGTTGCAAAAAAATATGGGCACACTTCGATAGTTTGTGCAGGATGGGATCCAGGAACATTTTCAGTAAATAGAATTTTAGCAGACGCATTTATTCCAGGATGTGTTCCAAAAGGATTTTATGGCTTAGGCCCAAAGGGTGGATTAAGTATGGGGCATTCCGATGCTGTAAGAAGCATAGAGGGAGTTTTAGATGCAAGACAGTATACTCATGCAATTCCGGAAGCGATGGCAAGAGTGAGAGGCGGAGAAAATCCTATGTTAAAACCAGAGGAAATGCATAGCAGAGAAGTTTATGTGGTTGCAAAAGAAAATGCAGATAAGAAAAAAATTGAAAATAAAATAAGGAATATGCCAGCATACTTTGCAAACCACGATGTAACGATAAATTTTATTTCTCAGGAAGAACTTAATGAAATTCATCAAAATATGCCACATGACGGAACAGTTATTGCGGTTGGGAAAACGACAAATGGTAATAAGGCGACTATAGAATATTCTAATACATGGGAAAGTAATCCAGAAGCGACAGCTAATGTGTTGGTTGCTTGTGCCCGAGCCGCAAAAAAACTTAATCTTGAAAAAAGAATAGGTGCTTTTACAATGGCGAATCTTGCTCCATCGGATTTGAGTCCTCATTCCCAAGACTATCTTTTAAAAAATTTTATGTAAAACAATGAAACACGGCTTCGAAAACTTTGACCTCCAAACCATCCTTCATGCATCAGACGTGGTAGACACACCTTTTTATTTATATAATCAAACAACTATAGACCAAAAATGCCATGAGCTTAAAGCTATGCCAAACGCTTACGGGCTTAATGTAAGGTTCGCGATGAAAGCCAATTCTACCAAGGGAATATTGAGAACTATTTGCTTAGATAATGGACTATGTATAGATGCAAGTTCATTGAATGAAGTACAGAGGGCACATATGGCGGGAATTCCTTATGGCAAGATTATGTTAACAACGCAAGAAGTTCCATTAGATAAGGATAGAATTTATTTAGAATATACAATGACGAACGGACTAAAATATAATGTTTGTTCAATGTTACAATTAAATTTAATTTCTGACTTTGCTTCAAAAAATAAAATTCCGCTTTCTATGAGGGTTCATCCAGGTGTCGGGTCAGGAGAATCAGCAACGAGAAATACGGGGGATAAATATTCGTGTTTCGGAATACATTTGACGGATTTGGAAAAATCATTAAGTTATGCTAAGGAAAAATCATTAATTTTTAATAAGGTTCATGTTCATATTGGTTCGGGCGGGAGTCCTGAAAAATGGAGAGAAAATATTGACAGAGAGTTGGGGTTTATAGAAAAATATTTTTTATCAAAAGCATTTTTTCAGCCAATTTCTTGCGTTAGTTTTGGGGGAGGATTAAAGGAAGCTAGAATGCCAGGAGAAAATTCGGCGGATATTCAGGATCTTGGAAATTATGCTACGGAAAGAATTAACGATTTTGCAAAAAAAACTGGCAGAAAATTAAAAATGGAGATTGAGCCAGGAACTTATGTGGTTGCGGATTCGGGCTTGCTTGTAACAAAAGTTATTGATAAAAAACAAACGGGAGAAGACGGATATAATTTTATTATTCTTAATGGAGGAATGGAGGTTAATACCAGGCCACTGCTTTATGGTTCACAACATCCATTTTATGTAATTTCTAAATCTGGAAAGTTGTTGTCTACAGAATCGGATTTGTCTCAATTTGATAAAGAAAAAGATGAAAAAATTGTTGTGGGAAGATGTTGTGAGAGCGGAGATTCTCAGAGTTTAGACGAAACGGGACATATTGTCCCGAGAGTTATGGCAGATTCAGAAGTGGGCGATTTTGTAGTAGTCGGTGGATGTGGAGCGTATTGTTCTACGATGTCACCATTTAATTATAATTCACATACACAAATTCCAGAAGTTATGTTATGTCGAGATAAGGAGCTACGAATCATAAGAATGCCCCAAACTTTAGACCAAATAATACAAAATGAACTTTAGGTTATATCTTTCTTCTTCCCAACCTTCTTCTTAACTTTCTCCTTCCCGTGATCCACAATTTTCCCATCTACAATTTAACCTCGCCATTCTCCAATTTTGCAGGAATTAGGAAGCGAGGAATTTTTTAATATATCTTCTATCACATATTTATTTTTAAAGCAAAGGCGTCTAAATAATTTATGTTAAAATTATTTAATAAACGAGAGAAACTAACTACCGCACTCCGTGCGAAAAAAATGTTTGTAAATTATCCAGTTTTCAATCTAGAAATCACAAGAGATAAAACTATGCCATTGATGAAAGAATACGATAGAACAAGTCAATATATTGGAGAGTTTATGGCTTGTAGTTCTGGTCAGTTAATACGCGGAAAAGAAAATTCCCTTCATACTTATGAGATAAAATTAGGATATTGCGAAGACCATATACATTTTCCAAAGCGAGGAATAGTAGACATTATAACTAAAAATCAAAAACCATTTCTTGAAGCAGAATTTGAAAATTCTCGATTTACACTTAATGGATTATATTCATCTGTTTGGTCATGGGAATTAAAAAAACCAGAAATGCTTATCGACCATATTAAAAAGTTTAATCCGGAATTTCAATTCAATTCAATAGCAACTCGCGAAGACACAAGAGTTAAACTTTTGGAACATGCATATAAAAAATACGTATCAAATCAATAATTACTTTTTCTTCCCAACCTTCTTCTTAACTTTCTCCTTCCCGTGATCCACAATTTTTCCGTCTACAATTTCAACTTCACCACTTGCTAATTTTGCTTTAAACTCGGCTTTCTTTTTTTGCAACTCTTCATTTGAGGAGCATTCGGGATTAAAGCAGAATTTCCATGGAGCTCCACCCTTTTTGAAAGCAACTATCATCGGGAACCCACACTCTTTACACACCTCTAAATCTCCTTCGGTTCCGCCCATCTCTTCTGCAGTTTTTTTCGACATTCGTGCCGGCTTCATCATTCCCCTGGGTGGCAAAGAATAAATCGTCTTACAATCCGGATAAGCATCACACGAAACGAAATATCTGGAAAATCTTTTCCCGTACATAACTCGCAATTTTCCTTTATGACAAACCGGACATTCTGTCATAGTGTTCGCCTCTTTTTCTTGCTCCCACACAACGGCATTAGCATCAGCCAAACACTTTCCCATCGCATCAATATTCGCATCCATGCCCTCCGCAATTTTCGTAACGATTTTCTTCGAATCATCTAAAATTTCCTTTTCACTTTTTTCAAAATCTTTTTTCGCGACAACGATGTCATCCAACCTTCGAGTCATATCAGCCGTCATCTTCTCATCCAAAATAATCGGCGCATACTTTTCCAGAGTTTCAACCATTCTCATCCCAAGTTCCGTCACCTCAATACTTTTCTCTCTGGCATAACCCCTGGAATACAAAGTCTCAACAATCGCCGCACGGGTTGCTTTCGTCCCCAAATTTCTCTTCTCCAATTCCTTGACCAGCGACGCGGCAGAATATCTTCTCGGAGGTTTAGTCTCCTTTTCTTCGGTACGAATTTCCAAAACGTCAACATCACCATCCATAGTTGGGACTTTCGACTCTTTCATAGAATGCGGATAAACATTCATCCAACCCTTCTCTTTAATCTGCATACCACTAACTCCAAAAGGCAAATTGTTTACAACAACCTTAATCCTCTTATTTTCAACTTGAGCCGAGTCACAAAAACATGCAATGAACCGCTTCACAATCAAGTCATAAATTTTTTTATCTCTCTCGGGAATCTTAACATTTTCTCCAGTTGGATAAATGGCAGGATGTGCTGGGTCCACTTTCTTTCCCTCGGTAGGTTTGGCATTCACGACATACTTGACAGCGGAAGTATATTTCTTCAGTCGCTTCAAAATCTTATCGTATTCGATAGACTCGTCATATTTTTGGCTCGACGTTCTCGGATACGAAATCGCTCCAGCCAAATACAAACTCTGTGCCACCTTCAAACTCTGCGAAGGAGTATCCCCACAATTTTTATAGGCTTCAGTTTGCAAAGTAGTCAAATCAAACGGCACTGGAGCTTTCACCTCGTTTTCCGTAATTGTAGTAATCGCCGTTCCGTTTTTTCCTTGCAAATGTTTGAATTTCAACAGCTCGCCTTTGTTAAAAATGTCCTTAGGGTATTTCACCTCGACTTTATTACCCTTAATATCTTTAACCTGTAAAAACACCTGCCAAAAAGGTTCGGGATTAAAAGCATTAATTTCTTTTTCTCTCTTCGCAATAATATTCAGAGCCGGACCTTGCACCCGACCAATAGACAAAATTCTAAATGTCCCGGTCGAACTCAACGCCTTCATTAATCCCCGAGATAAATTAATCCCATAAAACCAATCAATATAATGTCGGGTCTCTCCCGCCGTGGCCGCACCCCAATTTAGCGTCGGTAACAAATTATCAAATGATTCATTCAACGCCTCCTTAGTTAACAAAGAAAATTTCATCCTTTTGGCATCTTTCTGTTTACAAACAAATCGCACAACATTCCAACCAATAACTTCACCCTCGACATCAAAGTCTGTTGCAACAATAAATTCATCTGCCTCCTTCGCTAACTTCTTCAAGACATTCAAATACTTCTTTGTAAATGCCCCTCCCCCTTTCTGGTGTGCCGGTTGCCACTCGACTTCAAAATTCGGAAATGGACCTCTCTTCGCAATTTGCTGAATCCCAAACAAATGTCCAACCGCGCACCCGACGATATATTTCCGCGGACCCTTATAAAATTCGTAATACGAAACCTTATCTTTATTAGTAATTTTCTCATCCGTCGCCCCGCTTAGTGCCGCCGCTATTTTTTCCGCCGCCGCCGGTTTTTCTGTAATAATTAGGGTTGTGTTACTATTTTTCTTTTTTATCATTAATAATAACAAAAACATATACTATAAGAATATTACGCAACTCTTATATCTCCAAAATTTTCCCTTTCCGTCCAACCTGTACAACCCTTGTCTTTCCAATTTTATCCTCAATTCCTTCACTTTCATGTATGTGAGCCGCAATCAACAAATCGGGTTTAAATTCTTTTACGGCCTTTCTTAAAATTTCATCCCCCTGAATTCCAGAAAACTCTGCCATCGTCCCACTCGCATGCAAATGTGAAACCAAAATTTTCTTCGCCGGCTTCATCTTCTTAAAATTTAATCTTATACTTTCCAAATCTGCATCATCCAAACTCAACTTCCAATTCGGGCTTCCAATCCCCGCAATACCAACTCCGCCATAAGTTACATAATAATTATGAATATTTTTTCCCTCCCGTTCCAGCATCGCGCACTCCTCATCAAAATCACAATTCCCAGGCACAAAAACTACCTTCTGCCCCGCCTTCCGAAACGGCTCCAAAATTCCTTTACTCCCCTCGGTATACCCATAAATATCTCCAGCTAAAACTACCAAATCTACCTTCTCCCGCTTTCCCTTAGCCGACAACTTTTTCGCAATATCCAAACTTCCGTGCAAATCCCCCGCCGCCAGTATTCTAAGTTTTTTACTCATAAAAATCCCAATCAACACTTTTTTAAATAGCTTCCCATTTCTATTGATATGCCAAAACTATCCGAGATAAAAAACTGGAACGTTGAAATAGAAAAAGAAATTACTCAGAATTGGAAAGAGTCAGAACTTTTTACATTCGACCCAAAAACAAAAAAGAAAATATATTCTATCGACACACCACCACCTTACGTTAATTCGCCAATTCATATGGGACACGCAGTAACCTATTGCTTTATGGATTTTTTCGCGAGATACCGACGGATGAAAGGGGAAGAGGTTTTATTCCCACTCGGAATGGACAGAAACGGACTTCCAATAGAATTGGCAGCAGAGAAAAAATTTAAGATTTCTCCATTTAAAATTGGCAGAGAAAAGTTCATAGAATATTGCGAGAAACTTTTAAGCGAATCATCATCAGAATCGGTTGACTCGTTTGCACAACTTGGGATTTCATTTTCATCTTACAAAGAGGGCAATACTGCCGGCTCAATTTATAACACCGACTCACCAGAATACCGAGCATTAACCCAATCAACTTTCGCCACCCTCTATAGAAAAGGATTAATTTATGAGGCATCCCGAATCAACAACTGGGACCCGAAACTTAGAACCACAATCGCCGACTCTGAAATTGATTACGAAGAACTTCAATCTACATTCAATGACATTAAATGGATGGTCAAAGAAACTGGCGAGGAAATCGTAATTGGAACAACCCGACCAGAACTAATTGCAACTTGCGGGATGGTAATTTATAATCCGGAGGACAAACGATATCAGCATCTCGAGGGCAAAACTGCAGTCTCCCCAATTTTCGAAGAAGAAATTTCAATCAAGGCACACCCTTTCGCACAAATTGACAAAGGCACGGGATTGGTTATGATGTGCTCGGTGGGGGATTTAACCGATATTCAATTTTTCAGAGAAATGAAATTGACTCCAAGAATCGCGATAGGTCAAGATGGAAGAATGAATGAAAAAGCAGGAGTTCTTGAAGGGTTGAAAGTTAAAGAAGCAAGAGAAAAAATAATTGAACTAATAAAAGAAAAAGGACTGCTCGTAAAACAGGAACAGATGACACACAGAACTCCGATGTCCGAAAGGTCAAAAGTCGAAATTGAATTTATTGAAATGCCGGAATTTTATCTTAAGCAAATTGATTTTAAAGACGACATGCGAAGAATAATCAAAGATATAAATTTCTATCCAAAAGATTCAAAAAAAATTCTGGACAAATGGATTGATTCGGTTTCAATTGATTGGCCAATTTCACGACGACGATATTATGCGACACCGGTTCCGTTATGGTATTCTGATAATTTAATTGCGTTATCTCCGCAGGGAAAATATGTCGAGCCGTGGAGACAAGAACCCCCAAAGGAATCTGAAGTTTTAGATTTAGAAACAAAAAAAGTTTTGGGCACCGTCGCCGACTTTCCAGAAAATAAATGGACGGGCGAAGAAAGAGTTTTGGACACGTGGTTCGATTCTTCAATTTCTGAATTAAGTATATTGAAATATAAATCAGATGACGATTTATTCAAAAAAGCATATCCGGTGACGCTTCGACCTCAGGGAAAAGAAATCGTTCGGACTTGGTTATATTACACAGTTCTAAGAGGATTTTTGGAAACGGGAAAAGTGTGTTTCAAAGATGCGTGGATTCATCAACACATTTTAGATAGCAAAGGGAAAAAGATGTCTAAGTCGCTGGGGAATGTAATTGATCCGCAACTAATTTTAAAGGAAGACGGAGCAGAGGCGCTAAGACTTTGGGCGGCAACAGAAGGCGATTTATCAAAGGGAGATTTTACTTGCTCAAGAGAAAAAATCAAAGCCGAAAGAAAATCTTTAAACAAATTACTTAATGTGTCAAAATTTGTTTTGATGTTTGACAAGCCAAAAAGCAAACCAAAAATAACGAAGCTCGATCAACTTTTTATCGATTATATTGAAGACGCGACAAAGAGCATCAACAAGTCCTACGAAGTCTACGATTTTAATCATCCGGCACAAGATTTAAGAAAATTTTTATGGGACACATTCGCATCAAACTATATAGAACTTGTAAAAAACAGAGTATATAACGAAAATAAAAAATTCACCGACGAAGAATCAGAATCCGCAAAATACACACTTCACTTCTTATTAGAAAGATTATTAGTTTTACTTTATCCAATTATTCCGCAAATTACGACGCTGATTGCAAAAGAAAAGGGAATTAATCTTTTAAAGGTAGAATGGCCAAAGGTCAAACTCGGGAATTCTAATCTTCAGTTGATAGAAGAGCTAATTGATTTTAACGGAAAAATTTGGAAAAAGAAAAAGGAAGAAGGGATTTCCCTTAGAGATTCAATTGAAGGAATTGAAATACCTAAAGAGCTTTCTGAATTTGAAAAGGACATAAGGGCGTGTCATAATATTTGACCCCCAAAATTTAAAACCCCTCCTTTCTATCTTATACTATGGACGAACTACAAAAATTTGAACTCGAATCTCTCGTTGAAGAGTTGGAAGGTTATCGAGGCAGACACACAGAACTAATCACAGTCTTAGTTCCAGCTGGAGCAACGCTAACCCAGACGACAAAACAACTTGAAGACGAAAAGGGAACGGCGACAAATATAAAATCAAGTGGTACCAGAAAAAATGTGATTAATGCGCTTGAGCGAGCGGTTAGGAAATTAAAAGAGATTGGACGAACTCCGGAAAACGGATTAGCATTATTTTCGGGAAATGTGACGAAGGCTGACGGAAGCGAGTCCCTAGAAGTTTGGGCAATTGAACCCCCTAAAAAATTGAAAATTAAAATCTATAGATGCGATCAGACATTTGTGCTTGACCCGTTGAAGGAAATGCTCGAGACTGACGAGGCTTACGGTCTTGTAATTATTGAAAGGAACGAGGCGACGATTGGACTTTTAGATGGGAAGCATATAACCAAATTGCAAAATATGACTTCGGGAATTCCAGGAAAGACGCGAGCGGGGGGACAGAGCAGTCAACGTTTTGCTCGTATTAGAGAATCCGCGGCAAAGGAATTTTTTAAGCGAGTGGCAGAAGCAATAAAGAAACATTTTTGGGATAATAAAAAATTGAAAGGAATCCTCGTCGGCGGACCAATCCCGACAAAAGACGAATTTTTAGAACAAGGTCAGTTGGTAACCGCTTTGAAAAATAAAGTAATTGCAGTGAGAGATATTGGGGGAACTGGAATGCACGGACTTCAAGAACTGGTAGAACGATGCCAAGATGTTTTAGCCGAGCAAGAAATTACAAAACAAAGGTTGATTTTGGATTTATTTTTTGAGAAGTTAGCAAAGGAGCCAGATAGAGTTTCATATGGCGAGGCTGAAGTTGAAGACCGGCTAAATCGAGGAGCAGTAGAAAAACTAATTATTTCAAAATCGCTTCCAAGAGAAAAAATAAAAATGCTGGAAAATTTAGCAAAAGCGTCATCTGCAGAAATCCACATCGTAACAAGCGAAACCGCAGAAGGAGTTCAGTTCGATAATCTTGGGGGAGTTGGCGGAATTCTCAGATTTGAAATTCACGATTAAAAATTATTTTTTCTTTTTATTTTTTCTTGCAATTTTTTTAGATTTTTTCTTGGTTTTTCTTTTCTCTAAATAAATAATAACTCCAACAAGTCCTATAAAAACCACAACCACAATTAATACAAAATAATTCTCAATCAAACTTTTTTCGGACTCGACTTCAAACCAAGAACTTGCACTTGCAATTTTTCCCTCATATTCCACTTGAACATAAAGAAAATATTTGCCCTTTGCAAGATTTTTCGAAAAATCTATTGTTTTAATGAAACTCATCGTGGTCTCGATGGCTCGTGTATCACTCGATGAGGAAATTTCATTTCCCTCTTCATCTTTTATTACATAATTAATAGTAACATCTCTTGTTCCTCCTCCCTGCAAAAGACGAGTCAACGCTACTTCAAAAGTAATTTCTTCCCCGGAAAGCACTCTGATATCGTCCTTAGAAATTTCCAATTCAACATCGAAAAGAGATTCTTTTGAAACGACTTCTATAGAAATCAAAATTTCCTTCTTAACTTTTCCATCCGTGATATGAATTCGACCCAAATAAATATTCGGCATTTTTGTTTCTTTCGCGATAATGTCCAATTTAACATTCCTTGTTTCTTCGGGTTCCAAACTAAAACCATTATCTATCCTCATCATATCTTCTAAATCAGATGTTACTTCAAAATTTTTTATGACTTTTGTCGGATTTGAAATACTGAAAAAAACTTCCTTTGTCTCCCCTTGTTCTAATTTTACATCTATCTGAGTTTTATCTAAAGTAAATTCTTCCTCAACAACAACACTTGTTCCGCCTCCTCCGCCTCCTCCGCCTCCGTCGCTACTACTGCCATCATCATCAATAACAACAGAAGTTATTGTTAAGTTTCGCGCTGAAGAATTCCCGGAATTATTTGCCGAATCGGTGCAACTAATAAGCCAAGTATGTGTGCCAATTGCAATCGTGTTTGTAAAAGAATTTGTCCCACCGCTAATATTTACGGATGAATTAGAATTGACCACCTGCCAGTCTACAATAAGCGAACAATTAGTAGCGGAATTATCCGTAACATTAAAACTAAATGACGTCGACGTCGACGTCGAGGAATAAGCGTTTGCAGGAGAAATTAAATAAACCACCGGCGAGGTCACGTCGCCCGTTACATTAATATAAAATATCTCGCTGTTCATATTGCCGACACTATCATTTACACTCACATTTAACCAATGAATTTTTTCTTCATATAAACTTGTTACATTTGTAATTACGCCCGTTGATTCATTAATATCAAAATAGGATGTATCGTTCAGAATAAAATTACCAATTCCTGAAATATCAGTAGCATTCAAATCAAAAGTAAACGAAGTATTAATAGCGTTGGTATGATTCTGTAAATTGTCGAAAGTTGGCGCCGTCGTATCGTTAACTTCCAGCCACCATGTCTCTGAACTTGCGGTATAATTTTGAGCCCTTTCGTAAACGCAAGTTATATTATAATTCCCTATCTCTGAAAATAAAGTTGTATTTCCTATTGGAGAAGTGCCGTTATTAATTAAAGTTCCATTATTATACAAAACCAAGTATACCCCTGTATCTCCCGAAATTATTGAACAATTTAAATCAATTGAAGTGTCTTCATCTATCGAATAGTTTCCTTGAACTCCTCCAAGAGTTAAATTTACAGAGGACGATATTTTATTTACCGTCAAAACAAAAGTATCTAAACTTGCCGAAGCTGAATAATTATCACATTCCGTAGAATTATAAATATAATTCCAAACTCCAACTCCTAAAACATCTATGTCTGGATTTGAAACCTCGACTCCTTCTCGATAAAGTTTATATGAACATCCCCCGTCGCCAGTGTTGGTTTCAGAGCCGGTAACATCTCCTGCAATTAAGTAATTTATTGACGCTGTTCCTGATAGTAATCCAGTCGGCGTCGCTTTATCTATTGTATAGGAGCCAATTCCGGTATTATTTGAATTTCCAAAAGTATCATTTGCAAACCATCTGTAATTATAAACTCCAACAGATAAATCTGAAATAGAAAAACTATAAACATCCCCTATTTGAGTTGCAGTATAATTAATTCCATCAAATTCAATCAAAATTATTTGCAAGTTTGTATCTGTGATTGTTGCATTAAATTCATAGGTTGCCCCAGACGAATATGTCACAGGGTCAGAAGGACTTTCTGTTAATAATGTAACGGATGGATTAATAGAATCTACAAAAAAGGTAACTGAACTTGAATTTTCATTTCCAGCTGAATCATTTATATAAATTGTCCAAGTTGAACTTCCTTGTCCTGAATCTAATCCTGAAATATTTAAACAAGAAGAATCATAAGAAGAATTAGTTGCTCCTTCATCTAATGAATACCAACAACCAGCCAAGTTAGTATCACTTCTTGAAAAGTTCAATTGTGTTTGAATTGAAGTGTATGTTGTATTTAAAGGAAAAGTTAAATTAATATTTGGATTTGTTATATCATTCACAGTTAAAGTTTGGCTATCCATAGAAACATTTGAAGTCCAGTTCGTCCCACCTGTCGTGTTCAAAACATATTCATAAGTTCCAAAAGTAGGAGACCAAATTTCCCCTGTTGTTTTACTTACTCCATCTCTATAAATAATATAAGTTACATCGCCGTCGCCAGTATTGGATTCTGATAAATTTATTACAACTTCTTGAGTTTCGTTTATTGTCCATCCTAAATTTGAATTTAAACTTCCTTCTGGCGTCGCCTTATCTATTGTGAAATCTTCGTCGTCGTAAATTGTTGAATAGTTTGTTGTGTCTGTTCTTTGGACCGAAAAATTATAAGTTTCTGCTCCCAAGATTTGTTCTGAATTATTTGAAATTACCGAGCCATTTCTTTTTAATGTAAAATCTGAATCACAATCAGAATAAACTAAAAATGTTTCTGGATAAGTTATTGGGCTTGTCTCATTAAATAAAACCTGGCAGGAAGTTGATGCTTGGTTTATAGTCAGAGTTTCTGAATCTAAACTTGCCGAAGTTGAATAATTTGTTCCGCCCGTTGAATTTAAAACAACAGAGTAAGTTCCTGCTGTATTCTGAACATAAGAATTTCCCTCGTCAATTCCATCTACATAAAGTTTGTAAGTCACATCACCGTCGCCACTATTGGATTCCGAAATTCCTATCGTTGTTAGTGTGCCATCATAAGTTTTTGTTAATAAGGTATCGTTTGTGATTGAGGCTGATAGCGATGCTTTGCTAATTGTATAATCTGAAACATTTTCCGAGGAGGTATAATTCTGAGTTTCGGCGTATGAACAATTAAATGAATAACTATCTGCCCCGAGAGTTATTGCAACTCCTGAAGTAATAATAACGTCATCTTGTTTTAAAACTGCTGAACCCTCGCCCGAAACAACTGAGCAAGTTGGAGTAATCGTTGCCCCATAAGTTTGTGGAGAATCTAAACTAAAAGTCAATGAGGTTTGCGAAACTATTTTATTAATCGTCAAGGTTTCGCTATCCATACTTGCATTGGCTGTCCAGTTTGCTCCGCCAGTTGTATTTAAAACATAATCATAAGTCCCAGCTGAAAGATTAACCGTTTCCCCAGTCCCCTTTGAAACTCCATCTCGATAAACAATATATGTCACATCACCGTCGCCGATTTGACTTTCACTTAAGCCGATTACTATTTCCGTCCCATAATCCTCTGTCCAAGTTTGGTCGTTCGTTAAACTTCCAGTCGGCGTCGCTTTGTTAATTGTGACTTTATAAATTGTTGAATTTAAATTATTTGAAGTATCATTTATTGTAACATTAATTAAATAAATTCCTACCGCGATATTTGAAGTTGAGTTTTTTAGATAACCAGTTGAATTTATTTCGAAAGTGTCTGTCCAATTTATCGCATAGCTGTCAAATTCTGTTTCGTCGTCAGCGTCAAAATCAACTCCAAATCCTTGCGTATAATTTATTGTCGTGTTTGCTGGAACCGTTGTGAAGGTAGGGGGGGTTGTGTCCGCTCTACTTACTATCGTTACATTCCATTCGCTTGTTATATTGCTAACACTCATATTTGAAGTCATATTCGCAAATGCAAAAAATAAATGAGTTGTATCAACCTCGCCAGTTGCATTTACCCAGAAAGTTACCAATTGAGATTCGCCTTGACTTAAACTAATATTTCGTGGATTTGATTGATTTGTATAAAAAGGCGTAGCTCCTATTGTATCATTTACTAAACCTGTTTTTGTTGATGATTCTACTATTTCTTCCCCCACACTATAAAAACTATCAGGACTAAACTGATTATTATACTCCGTAGCAATCCACCCTGCCGAACGGGCGACATTGGAAATACGGACTTCGTCTATGAGGCCAGTATAATAATTAAAATCAGTATTAGTTTGCTGGCTACCAATAACTAAAGGATTATTAACTGTTCCATCAATTGCACCTGGATTATAATCACCACCATATACATCTTCTTTACCATTGCTATAAAGATATGCAAGTGTTGAGCTTATATGGACAACTGCAATAT
>JBDRJI010000002.1:0-10705 GCA_043815105.1 archaeon | reverse complement strand
GATGAGTTTCGATTGGCTGAAAACTTTTTAGTTTCTGTTAATGTTTCAATTCTTCTCGATAAAGAGGATGTCGGAAATTGGACAATTAATTTTAGTGCGGATGATGGGGCCGCTGATGAAACTCCCCGTCCGGTGTATGAGCCAATTTACATTTTTGTTAATTTTAATGAATCGGATGTTAGTATGGGAAACATAGCGGATTTGAATGGTTCGAATACTCTTTATGCAAACTATAGTTTTGAGATTAATGCAACCGACGACGATTTGTTAATTCGGGATAGGGATGTGAAAGATGAAGAATTAAACTTCGTTTCAAATACTAGTTGGGTTAGTTTGACGAATTTACCAGTTGCAGATTCTGAGGTTAATTATGAGAAGGTAATGGTATATGTTAATTATGATTATATTAATAATAATAATGGGACGGGCAACTATTCTATTAATATAAGTGTGACCGATGGTGCCTCTAATTCTGATTATAAAGTTTTTGTAATTGAAATATTAAATGATACTGCGCCCGAATGGAGTTTGACAGAGTCTCCTCTTTCTTTGAATCTTACGGAGGATGTTGCTTTTAGTTATAATGTTAGTGCGAATGTAAGTGATGTTGATAATGATACGATTAGTTTTTATTACGAGAATGTTTCGGCGGAATTTTGCTCTTTGAATTCTTCTACATTTAATTCCACGTCGGGGATGATTAGTTTTACTCCGACAGATTGTGATGTTGGGTATCACAATGTAACGATTATTGCGAGTGATGGGAAGTTAAATAGTTCGTATGAATTTAATTTTACGGTAGCTAATGTTGTGGATGTTCCTATTTTTTATTCACTTCCTTCTAGCCCGGTGAGTGCTGTGGAGGATATAGAAGAAAACATTTCTTTACAAATTGGAGATAGCGACCTTTTAATTCCGGATAGCCAGAGTGCTTTTTATGATGAGAACTTAACTATTAGTTTAACTTTTACTAATCTAACTAGTGTTGTTGATGTGGTTTCGTTTGATTTTGTAATGCTAAATATTGATGAAGATGGTATTGTTGACTATAAGGCAAATTTTACTCCAAGTGGGGATAACGTCGGAGTTTATAATGTAACTATCAATGTGACCGACGCTGGGAATGCTTCTAATGTTAGCTATTTTACTTTGAATATTACCGAATCCAACGATGCGCCAAATTTGACTTTTGTGGAGAATCAGAGTTGGACAGTAAATGATATTTTCTATTTGGATATTAATGCGACGGATGAAGAGGATGGCAATGATGCTTCGGGCAATTTGACCTATTCCCTTGATTTTACTTTGGGCGACGATTTTGTGAATGGAAATGAATCTATTTTTAATTCAACTTCTGGAATATTTAATTTGACTTTGAATTCTAGTTATGTTGGGGAGTATAATATTAATGTCAGCGTTAATGATACAAGTGGGGCAGTGGACTGGCAGGTTTTTAGCTTGAAGGTTTATGGGGCGCCAGATATTAGTGCACCATCGAGTGGTTATGAATTTAATTGGGATGAATTTAATGCTACGGGGGATTTAGATTTTGAAGTTGACTATGCAGTTAATAATACTGATTTGACTTACAGGTTTTATGTGGATAAAATTGTTTATTCTAATGCG
Organism: archaeon; assembly: GCA_043815105.1. Lineage (GTDB taxonomy): Archaea > Nanobdellota > Nanobdellia > Pacearchaeales > GW2011-AR1 > JAGVXH01. Next base: position 9,079 of record JBDRJI010000002.1, on the reverse strand, counting down.
ACTTCTTTTAGTTATACGACTTTGGTTTCTGATGATGGCCTTAGGAATGCTACAAATTATTCGTGGACTGACAATGCAAATTATAGTTGGAACTGGATACCAGATTATACCGACGAGAGTTATGGAATGTTGAAGAATTTGACACTGGTTGTTTTTAATCCTGATTATCCTGAGCTGAATGATTCTGTGAATTGGAAAGTGAATGTAACGCATACAAATCAGAACGTGAGTTTCTCGGGGCATATTGGAGATAGGTCTGGATATGTCGGGACGGCCATTCTGATAGATTTGAGTGATTATTTTAGTGATGTAGATTATTCGGATAAGGCGATTAATCAGGTCGTTAATTTTACTATTACTACGGTTAATGGTAGGGGGTATGTTGAATTGGGATCTTCTTTTAGTGGTTGGAATTTGAGTCTTAATTCTAATGTTGTTACTAGTGAAATTATAAATGTTACGGCGCATGAATATGACGAGAATAATAATTTGATTGGAACGGTTGATAGTAGCCAGTTTGAGGCCGAATTTATTACTCCTCCTACTGTAACAGTTCCAACGCCTAGTGGCGGTACTAGGACGGTGGTGAAACATTATTCGTTGAAATTAATTATGCCACGAGATATTATTATTTCTCAAAGGGGTTTTATTGACGTTCCTTTTAGTATTCAAAATAACGGGCAGATGGATTTAAGAGGTATTTATTTGGATAATCTCGTTAGGTTTAATGATATGTTTTCGGATGACATTAGTATTTCGCTTGATGATAATTATATTGAGGAGTTGAAGATAGGACAGTCTGAGGAATTTAATCTTAGAATTTTAGCGAATACTCAGAGGTCTGGAAAATATAAGGCAACCATTACGGCCAATGTAACTTCGCCTAAATTTTCGGATTGGGGAGATTTTTATATTGAGATACAAAAGGCGAATGAGAGCGAGGCGGAACAAATTTTGGTTTTTACAGAGAAACTTATTACGGAAAATCCAGAGTGTTTGGAATTGACAGAAGTGTTTCGGCGTGCCGAGGCTGCGTTTGCACTTGGTGATTATGAAACTACGATGAGTTTGGCACAGGAAGCTATCGGGGCATGCGAGGAGGCGATTAAGATTCACGAGCAGATTAGATACAAGGTTGAAGGTGTGGTTCGAGATAATTTTTATTATATTTTGTTTGCGACATTAGCTTTACTTTTTATGGGATTTATATTTTATGTTTATAAAAGGGTAAGGTTTAATAAATCGGAAGCAGATGAATATGTGTGAGGTGATAAATGGTTAAGGTGAAAGAGGATGCGAAGCAGTTACTTTTTGAGGTAGAAAAAGAGATGTCTAAGATAGTTGCGGGTCAGCATGATATTATTCATGGGATTCTGAGGGCAGTAATTTGTAATGGGCATGTTTTGGTTGAGGGTGTTCCTGGAACGGCTAAAACTTTGATTGTTCGGGCGATGGCGAGAGTTCTTGGATGTGATATGAAGCGGATTCAGTTTACGGTTGATTTGTTACCAACAGATATTACTGGTATTATGAGTTATACTCCGAAAAAAGGGTTTGAAGTTATGAAAGGTCCTATCTTTACAAATTTTGTTTTGGCCGATGAAATTAATCGTAGTCCGCCAAAAACGCAGTCGGCTCTTTTGGAGGCAATGCAGGAAAAGGAGGTTACGATTGCTAAAGAAACTTATGAGTTACCAAGTCCGTTTTTTGTTATGGCGACGGAGAATCCAATTGAAAATAGTGGGGTTTATTCTTTACCGGAAGCTCAGATTGATAGGTTTTTGTTTAAGTTGTTGATTGATTATCCCACTAGTGGAGAGGAGAAGGAAATTTTGAAAAAGAATACTACGATAAGTAAGTTTGATAGTTATGATTTGAAAGCGGTGCTAACCCAAAAGAAAATTATAGATTTGCAAGAACAGGTTAAGGATATTTTCGCATCTGATATTATTGAGGAATATATTGTAAAAATTATTAGGGAGACGAGAGATAGTAAGACGTCGGAGTTTGCTAAGTATGTTTCTTACGGGGCGTCACCAAGAGCTTCGATTGCTTTGTATATTGCGTCCAAGGCTGAAGCATTGATGCAGGGCCGGAATTATGTTATACCTGAAGATGTTAGAACGGTGGCGTTTCCGGTATTGCGACATAGGATTATTTTAAATTATGAGGCCGAGGCAGAACAAATTACTACAGATAAAGTGATTAAACATATCTTGAGTAGAATTAATGCTCCTTAGTCATGGCAGATAATTTAGATGAATCAAATGTTGTGCATAAAAAAGTTGTGGGCGACAGTCCCAAATTGCACAAGGGCAAGTTTTTACTCAATTTCCCGAAGGTAATTTCTGAGTTTGAGAACGCAATGCATAAATTTCCGGTAAAGAAAATTTTATATAAGGTTATTTTTCGAGGGAAGGGGTTAGAGTTTGATTCTTATCGGAATTTTAGTCCAGATGATGATGCGAGTTTTATTGACTGGAAGGCGAGTCTGAGGGCGAATGATCTTTTGGCTAAGAAATATATCGAGGAGAGAGATTTGAATATTTATTTTTTAGTTGATGTTTCGAATAGTATGCTTTTTGGTTCGACGAATAAATTGAAGGCAGAGTTTGTAGCAGAGTTTGTAGTGTCGCTTAGTCATTTAATTATTGGTTCGGGAGATAATATTGGTTTAGTTATGTTTAGTGACGACGTCGTTAAAATATTGCGTCCAGCTAAAGGCAAAAATCAGTTTGCGCTTTTTATGAAATTTCTTTCGGATTCGAGTCTTTATGGGGGAGGTTTTGATTTGAATAAGGCAATTGAGCATGTGCTTCGTATGGTGAATTCTCCTTATACGGTTTTTATTTTGGTTTCGGATTTTATTAAGACAAAGAAGGATAGTGCGCGAGAGCTTCGTCTGATGGGATCGAAATTTGAGACGTTGGCGGTTATGATTAGGGATCCGTTGGATGAAAATTTGCCAGAAACAAAATATCAGTTTTCTGTGCAAGATCCATATTCTCATAAGCAAATGATTTTGGATCCTGATATTGCAGCGAAGATGTATAGAAAAAATGTTATTAAGCAGAAGGGAATATTAAAGGAAATGTTTAAGCATTCGGGGATTGATTTGTTGGAATTAATTACGGACAAGGGACTTGTTATTCCGCTTTCTACTTTTTTGAAACAGCGAGCTACGGGGGGGAGAATTTAATGGAACTTTCTTTTTTATATCCGAAATTTTTGGCATTATTATTATTGGTCCCGTTTTTTATTTTTATTTATTTTTTCAGTCTTATTTATAATAAAAAGAAGGCGGTTTTGTTTTCGAATTTTGAAGCGATGGAGAGGTTTTATGGTATTGAACTTTTTTCTAAAAATTTTATGGCGCTGTATGTGAATCTTTTAGTTTTAGTTTTGTTGGTTTTTGCTCTTTCAGGAACGGCGGTTTCTTTTAATGTCGATACTTCTGCGTTTTCATATGTTATAGCGATTGATACTTCGAGTAGTATGTCTACTCCTGATATTGTTCCGAATCGGCTTGAGGCTGCCAAAAGTGAGGCTAAAGATTTTATTGATTTGTTGCCGATTGGAGTTGAGGTGGGTGTGATTGGGTTTTCAGGTGATGTTGAAATATTTCAGATGTTGGATAGCTCAAAGTTGAAGTCAAAAATGGTTTTAGATTCAATTGATTATGGTGTGGTTCAGGGAACTAATGTTTACAATGCTTTACTTTCTGCAAATAGACTTTTTGGATTGAAACGGATGAAGTCGGTAATCTTGATTAGTGATGGGCAGTTAAATGTTGTGGATGCTCCGCAAATTATTCAGTATATTAATCGGAATAATTTGATTGTGAATACAATTGCGGTTGGTACCGAGGAGGGCGGTATGACGGAGCTTAATAGTATTTCTAAGGTTGATGAGGATTTTTTGAAGTCATTGGCATTTAATAGTGGCGGGCAATTTTTTAGAGCGAGGGATATTGGGGAATTAGATGAATCATTTAATGCGTTGATTAGTGAGACCAATAGAAAGGTGACGATTGATATAACTTTTTATTTATTGTTAATTGCTATTGCTATATTTACAATTTTGTGGATTCTTTATAATTTGAGATTTAAAATTGTTCCTTAGAATTAGTCTCTACAAACTCTCGTAAAACTTTTCTCTATAAAGTTCTCGATTGACTTTTTCTTTGGGTAGAATATTTTTTAGCGGAATTAATTTTTGGAACCATCCTTCTTTTTCGGGGGAGCCACAGATTGCGGAAGCGAAGTGCTTGATTTCTTTTGAGATTATGTTTTCTTCGTCGAGAATTGTAATTGGAGTTTTGTTATGTAAAGCGTGTGCCATTTTTTTGTGATCTTTTATTCTTGCTAGGACTGGTATTTCGGAGATGGTTTCGATTTCTTTTAGGTTGTATTCGTGTTTTGGCGAACGTATTTTATTGACGACGATTCCTTCGATTGGAGTTTCTTGTTCTCGTGCTATTTTTGCGGCCTTGAGTGTTGTCATTAGGGTTACGTTATCTGGGGATGTTACAAGAAATATTTTGTCGGCTGCCGCAATTACTGGTTTTAATTCTTCGTAGTTTGGTGACGAGTCCAGGATGATAAAATCATATCGGGATTTGTATTTGTTTAGAATTTTTTTGAGTTTGAATGGGTCTACTTCGTCTTTATAGTACATTGATGCGGGGATGACGTCGATGCCGTGAGATTCGTAGATTGCGTTGTGAAGTAAAGTTCCGTTAAGGGCGTCGTGGAGAGTTAACTCGTTTGTTAGGTCAAGGTAGAGTCCGATGTTTGGTGCGGAGAAGTTAGCGTCGACCAAGAGAACTTTTTTGTTAAAATTATTTACTAATGACGAAGCTGTCTCTAGTGCTAGTGTGGTTTTGCCTACGCCACCTTTAATCGACACGAATGCTAGAATATTTCCGACGGACATTTTATCACCTAAGATAGATAACAATTTAGAATATATAAGGGTTTTGGATTAACGTGTGGTTAGACCGCTTCTTTGTAGAATTCATGTCTAAAGAGATGATCATTTTGTATATATCCCTTTGTTTTTTTGCATTTTCTGAACCACAGTGGAGATGTACCCTTCCTTTCCCATTTTTTAATTAATTTTTTAGTTACATATATTGTTTGTCCTTTATTAAATTGGTTAAAATTGGCATATAATAAGATACTTGCTATAATTAGACTTTTTTTCCATTCTCTTGGTTCATATTTTAATGGATCTAATGTTGCGTGAAAGTTTTCTCTTATTTTGGGAATTGTGTCACAGAAACAGTCATATTGATCGTCAAGTCTTTCCTTGCGTTTATTTTGTTTTAGTAGGACTTCTCTTAATGAGTTTTTTCCAGTGTATATTTTACCGTCATTCAGTCTATTTGGCGCGGTTTGTCCGATTAGTATTCGTTCTTGGATTGTGGGGCAGCCCCTTCCTTCTCCGAATATCATTCTTGCGAATAAATCTTTTTCTGGAATATTTTTTAAATCCTCTCTTGTTTTTGGAGTTGGGTAAGAATATCGTAAATCTTCGTTTGTTGTTGCGTATAATGTTTCCGGAACAACTAAACTTTCGACTAAGCCAGTTGTAACCATTGTTGTATATTTTAGAAATTCTCTTCTATTGTATTGTTTTTCCATATTTCTTTATTAGAATTTTACTTTATAAAAGTTGTGGTTTTGTTGTCTCTTTGGGGTGAATACTATAGGGATTTTTTATTGTTTAGGGAGTGGTATGTGAGATAAAAGATTTTGATGATTAATTTTCTCAATCCAAAATAATATAAACTTAAAGAAAGAAATATTAATATGTTTACAAGAGAAGAAATATATCGGTTGAAAAAATATGTTAAAGGAAACATAATTCAAAAAGAAGATAGTACTCTCATAAGAAATTTGCAGTCAATGGGATTGGCGACAGGTTTTCATCAAGAAGGAAATGAGGTTCATAACACATCTAGATTAACTTCAGAAGGATATGATTTATTTAAATCTTCAATGATAAATTATAGTCCGATAAAAAAATTCTTTTCTGGATTAATGGCTTCGGTATATTGAGTTTTTAGTTTGTTTTATTTGATGTTTTTAAAATTCAATTTCCCCAGAAATCAATTTCCCCAAAATATCTTTCAATTCGTCAATCTTAACTCTCTTCTGTTCCCCATCGTCTCTATTTCTAATTGTGACATCGTTCTTCTCGGCGGACTCGCTATCAATCGTCACGCAAAATGGAGTTCCTATTTCGTCATTTCGTGCATATCGTCTTCCGATTGAGCCTGATTCGTCGTAGCTAACATTCCATTCTTGCTGAAGTTCTTTGTAAATATCTTTTGCAACTTGAATTAGCTTTGTATCCTTTTTTACTAATGGGAAGATTGCGACTTTGATTGGGGCGAGTTTTGGAGGTAGTTTTAGAATTGTATTTCCTTTTTCGTTTTTTGTATAGGCATCGCATAGAATTGCCAATAAATGTCTTCCGATTCCGAACGAGGGTTCAATGCAATGAGGCAATAATTTTTCTCCTGTTTCTTCGTCGAATAATTCTAGTTTTGATTTAGAGTATTTTTGATGTTGCTTTAGATCAAAATTTGTTCGATTAGCTATTCCCGTCATCTCTTTGAATCCGTGTGGATATTTATAGTCAACGTCGAATGTTCCTGCGCTATAATGGGATAACTCGGTTTTTACATGTTCTCTGATTCTTAAATTTTTATAACTCATGCCCATTTCATTTTGAAACATTGATAGCATTTTTGCAATCCAATAGCCATGAATTTCGTTTACCTTTTTGGATTTAATTAATTTTTCTATCGTCATTTCTACCATTTCATCCGATTTTTTTTCTTGAGATTCTGCTGATAAAAATTGAAATTTTGTGTTTAGGTGTTCTTTTTTTAGTAAATTAAATTTTGATTTTGGATTGAAGAAATATTCAATTTCAATTTGTTCAAACTCTCTGGTTCTAAATAAAAAGTCCCTTGGGGAAATTTCGTTTCTGAATGCTTTTCCTATTTGCATAATTCCAAAAGGTAGTTTTTTACGACAAACATCTGCGATTAATTTGAAGTTTGGAAAAATACTTTGGCAAGTTTCGCCTCGTAGATATGAAATAGAATCTTTGCTTTCATCGGCTCCTATCTTTACTGGGAAAAGAAGATTAAAGTCTTTAATTTGTTCGAATTTTTCACCTCTGTATGTTAAATTATGTTTGTCAATTAGGGCCTGAATTTCTTTGGCTCCCATTCCGTCTGTTGATATTTTAAGTTCATCTTCGATAAAGTGGTCTGCCCTTAATTTCGTTTTTGTTTTCTCTGTTATTAAAATCATATCTCCAAAGCTGTCTAAATGACCAGATGCTTTCCAGACTTTTGGATTCGTAATGATTGAGCCATCTTGTTCTACCATATCATCTCTTTTTTGAATTAGTTCTTTTCGGTAGATATTTTTAATGTTGTTTTGTATTTCCACACCTAATGGTCCGATGTCAAAAAATCCCGAGAGTCCTCCATATATTTCTGCTGCTGGAAAAATTATTCCCTTTCTTTTGCAAAAATTTGCTAATTCTTCTATTGTTAGTTTTGTCATAATGTTTTTTCAGATTTACAAATTTATAAATCTATTATCTAAGCAGGTACCAGGAATTGCACCTGGGATCAGCGGGTTGCAGCCGCTTGCCTTACTGCTTGGCTATACCTGCACACGCTCCCGGCAGGATTTGAACCTGCGGCTTCTAGCTCTCTTCGCGGAAGATTTTAGAAGGCTAGCACTCTATCCAGGCTGAGTTACGGGAGCTTAGAATTAGATGTTTAATTTGATTTAAAAGTTTATTGATAAAGAATAAAAACCCCCTTTCTCTTAATGTGTTATGGTAGAAAAAATTAAGGTTACATTTTTGGGAACCGGGTCGGCGATTCCTACGGCACGGCGAAATCATCCTGCGATGTTGTTGCAGTATAAAGCGGAGAATATTTTGGTTGATTGTGGCGAGGGGACTCAGAGACAGTTTCGAAAAGCACATTTGAATCCGTGTAAGATTACAAAGATTTTGATTAGTCATTGGCATGGAGATCATGTTTTGGGTTTGCCGGGACTTTTACAGACGATGATTCTAAATGGGTATAATCGGAAGTTGGAGATTTATGGACCAAAGGGAACGAAGCAGAAAGTTAAGGAGATGATGGATGTTTCTATGAAATGGTATTTGGATTTAGGGAGGAGGATAGGTAGCGGAGTAGACATTGAAGTTCACGAGGTACCCTCACAGATAAAAAGGAGCGACAGGTTGGGGCAGGCTCTAGGTGAGGGTGTTTTTTATGATAGTGATGATTTTTATATTGAAGCTACAGAGGTGGATCACGGGATTTCTGCAGTTGCTTATTCATTTATTGTAAAAGAGAGGGCAAGGTTGGATAAGGATAAATTAATAAAATTGAAAATTCCAAATTCACCTTTGGTCGCGGAGTTGGCGAAGGGTAAGGTTGTTAAGATTAATGGGAAGAGTGTTGACGGCAAGAAATTGATGTATAAGGAGTTGGCACGGAAGGTTGTTTTTGTTATGGATACTCGGTATAATGAAAATATTGTGAAGTTGGCAGAGGGAGCGGACTTGTTGATTACCGAGGCTACTCATTCAAAGGAAGAGCAGGAAATTGCTTCGGAGTATGGACATATGACTTCTGTTGATGCGGCGAAGGTTGCGAAAAAGGCGAAAGTTAAAGGTTTAGTTTTGATACATTTGTCGCAGAGATATGATGCGATTCCGAAAGTTATTTTGAAAGAGGCTGAAGAAGTTTTTTCGGATGTGATAATTCCTGAAGATTTGGATAGTGTTGAATTGTAAGAATGATAACTCCAATTCATATTATTTTTAATCTTATTCTTTTCTTTTCTATTGATCAAATTATAAGTGCGAATTTTTTAGATTTATTTTTTCTTTTATTTGCAGAATTAATTGATTTAGACCATTTGTTTTCAAAGCCAATTTATCATCCCAAAAGGAATCCCTTTAGAAAACATTTTTTGCATAAAAATTGGAGATTAGTTTTAGTGATTGCTTTAGTCTTTTTATTTATACG
>JBDRJI010000001.1:0-4200 GCA_043815105.1 archaeon | reverse complement strand
ATCCGAAATACTAATTTAATATTTATTAGTATTTATACTTGACATTATCGTATTATACTAATAAAATACTAATTGATACTAATTTAGTATCCATTCAGGTAGAATACTAATAATATACTAATTTTTACTAAATTAGTACTACTTCATGTAACTTACTAACAATAATAGGTTTATTAAATGAATATTCCAGAAAAATCTCCTAATTGGAAAGAAATATTACAAAAAAATACTAAAAATATCTATGAGCTCGGATTAAGGGAAGATGTTTCTGAAATCATAAACAAAATTAACACTAGCTATTTATATTGGGATAAACTTAAATATCAACGCTTTCCAGAAGGAATACAACCTGAAGAAATTTGGACATATCTCAAATTAACACGTAATACACAAAAAAAATATACACGAATTAGAGATAAAGAAAATAATCGTTTTTGGTACTGGATTCCAGATATAATTCTTAGAGATTTATCTATCATTGATAAAAAAGCTGGAGGGGAAATTACAGTTAATGATCCTTCTATAACTGTCTCTCAAAACAAAGAAAAATTTTTAGTTAATTCGATTATGGAAGAAGCAATAGCATCAAGTCAATTAGAAGGAGCTGCAACAACTCGAAAAAAAGCAAAAGCAATGCTTAGATCCGGCATTAAGCCAAAAACTAAAGCAGAACAGATGATCTATAATAATTATCACACAATTATGTGGCTCAAAGAAATAAAGCATGAAACATTAACATTGGAATTGATCAAAGAAATACAAAAAAGAGTTACCCATGATACATTGGATAATCCTGATGAAGCAGGAAGATTTCAACTTCCCAATGAAGAAAGAGTTTCGATTTGGTATCAAGATCTTCAAATTTATGAGCCTCCAAAAGCATCTGAAATAGAGAGTCAAGTTCAGCAGTTATGTGATTTTGCAAATAAAAACGAAAATGAAAATGAATTTTGCCACCCAATTATTGAAGCAATAATGCTTCATTTTTGGCTAGCTTATACACATCCTTTTTCAGATGGAAATGGAAGAACAGCGAGGGCTCTATTCTATTGGTATATGCTAAAAAAAGATTATTGGTTGTTTGAATATTTATCAATCTCTAGAATTGTATTAAAAGCTCCAACGCAATATATAAATGCTTTTATGTATACTGAAAATGACGATCTTGATTTAACATATTTTATCACTTTTAATTTAAGAACTATCCGATTAGCAATTAAAGATCTTCAAAAATATTTATATAATCAACAAAAAAAATTAATAGAAATTAAAGAACTTGACTTATTTTCTTCTTCACTAAACTTGAGACAAGCTGGATTAATTAGACATGCCTTAGAGCATCCTAATAATTCATATACAATAAAACAACAACAAAATATCTATAAAGTTGTTTACCAAACCGCTAGGACTGATTTAATTATGTTAGAAACATTGGGATTTCTAAACAGAAAAAAAATTGGAAATAAATTCTCTTTCTTTCCAGTTCAGGATCTTTATCAGAAAATAGCAAAGATAACAACACAATAAAACCCAGAACAACAAATCATATGCCAAATACCAATTAGAACAACCTTAGGGGAGATATTAATTTGTTTCCAATTAAAATTTGCTTGGGCTACCAATTTAAGAAAAACACCCTTTCTTAAATTTTCGGTTTAAAAATTCATCAATCTCAATACTGTTTTTTGGCCGCCATCCCAGAGATTTTTCCCAGACCTCCGGGCTCTCCATACAAAGATAAATCGGTATATCTTTATTAAATTTTTTTATTAACTCCGATATTTTCTTAAACATCTCAATTCGAATCGGCTTAAAATACCGCATTTTGTTATCCAGCCCCGGCAGTAATTCACCATAAATAATTTTTGTCGACGGAGTTTTTTTAAAACGAAGCGCGCCTAAACTGATCCATGCCATTCGTTTTGGATGAATATAATGAAAAACCTGTTCAATTACTTCCGTGTATTCTTTTTCCCAATTATCATAATAAATCAGAGGATCAAAATGGAATCCAATCCAATAACCTTTTTCTTCACATTTTCGAGCCGCGATAAGCCGTTTTTCCAAATTAGGGGCCCCTTTTTCTTCATCAGCAATAATACGCGGGGTGTTTAACGACCAGGAAACAATTATTCTGTTATTAGGCTCTAACGATAAAAGTTTTTCTATTTTATCTGATTTTGTTTTTAATTCCAAAATAGCATTTTTTTGCAGGGAGAAAAATTTTATTAATTCCTGATTAACATCAAGACAATCATCTAAGGCTAAACTATCCGTAAATTCACCTGTACCGATACGGAAAAATTTTTCAGAAAAACGGCTTAAAAATTCCTCCATTTCTGCAAACAAATCGTTAACATTCGCGAAAATATTAAGATATGGGAATTCATAAGCCTGCAGGGCGCAATAACTGCAGGAAAAAGGGCATCCCTGAACCAGATTAATTATCCAATAATTACAACAAAGATAATTCCTCGTCCCCGGACAAGGCTTTAAAAATTTGCCTTTCTGGCGGGTTAAATACCACACATGATTTGTAGGGACGGTTTGTAAACCGCCCTTACGGCTTACATCAACAATTTCAACCAAATCAGGAAATTTCGATTGAATCCTTTTCGAAAGAGGCAGGGACAAAACATCTTCATCAATAAAAACTTTTTCAAGATTCATAAACAACCCGATGATAGTTTATATCCAATCCATACAGTAATTAATCCAATAACTACCTGAGAAATAACATTAATAATAGCAATAAATAATTTCCCGTTATTTAACAAAAGAAAAGTTTCATAACCAAAAGAGGAAAATGTGGTAAATCCGCCAAGAATTCCAACAAACAAAAAAAGCCTTGCCTCGGAAGAAAATCCCTGCCGCAGATTAACAATACCGCCAAGAAAACCGATTATAAAACAGCCGAAGATATTCACCGCAAGCGTTCCGTAAGGAAACTCCGGATTATTCAATAAACGGGAAACCCAACTTCCTAAAAGATATCGAAACACAGAGCCGATGAAACCGCCCATTCCAACAAATAAAATTTTAATCATATCAATTGTACATTCTTTTGAATTATTGCTTCCAATTTTTTTATTTTTGCTAATAAGTCTTTATCATCCCTGAATGAAATTTCTATTTTGTATCCTTCTTCCTCAAGATTGGACGGTAAAATCAAATTAAAACCTTCTTTTTTTAAAAGATTCTTTTTTTCTTCCAATTCCTTTTTAAAGGCCGATACTTTTGGATAACGTTTCTCTCTTAATCTCGAAATCAGAAATTTGCCTTGGTTTGATTCCTTTAAATTTTTCCCGATAATTTCTTTTTCTATTTCAGGAAGCAAATCTTTCAAAAAAATATTATCCCTCGCTGTAATCTCAATTGCCAACTTAACTAATTCCTGTTGTTTATTAACGCCTAAATAATATTTTCTTATAACTTCAAACAAATATGCACTTTCTTCTATTGACAACTCCACCGAGGCCAAAGCCGTTTTCAAAGAGATTTCATCCTTTTTTAGACTATTTTTTACAGCCTCAGACAGATTTTTCAGTTGTGGATATTTAGTTAAAATGATTTCATCAATAGTCATAATATTAAATACAATTATATCAAATTCCTATCAAAAACATACTAACCTTATTTTATTGACAATTCCATCAAAATAATCTAGAATTTCAGTGTTCTGTTAATTAAAAGAGGAGGCTGTATGGCAAACGAAGCTGTAATTGTCCTAACAGACACAAATTTTCAAGAAGAGGTCATTAATTCGTCTATTCCTGTTTTTGTGGATTTCTGGGCGTCATGGTGCGGGCCGTGCAAAATGATGGCAGCTATAGTTGATGAACTGGCTAAAGAATATACCGGATTAATTAAAGTCTGTCAGATAAATGTGGATGAGAACCCAACTGCCGCAAGCCAATACAAAATTATGAGTATTCCCAGTTTCTTATTCTTCAAAGACGGGAAAGTAAAAGACCAGTTAATAGGCGCAGTATCAAAACAGAAACTAAAAACTAAGCTGGATGAAGCTATAGGGTAAATCCACGATTTCGGCAGAAATTGTCATTTCGAACGATCAATTTTGTCATTTCGACCGAAGGGAGAAATCTTTCTTCCGTAGGGGCGTGATTTATCACGCCCTGATTTCTGGGCGCAATAAATTGCGCCCCTACAACAGATTCCTCGCTTCGCTCGGAATGACAA